>NZ_JBTYKD010000025.1:0-80395 GCF_054880495.1 Nostoc sp. | reverse complement strand
TTCCCAAAGTCAACCACTCAGCTTCAGTTACCCCCAATACCGCGAGTATTGAGCCAATTCTCTGTAAAAACGTGCGCCGTTTCATAATTAGCTATCAGCTATCAGCTCTCAGCTACCAGATAGCAGCTTACAGGGCTGAACTCTGTATTGTAAAGTTACAGATGGTGTTTGCTTGATCAAAGTGTGGGGAGTGGGGAGTGAGGAGTGGGGGACAAGGGGGACAAAGGGGAATTATTGAATGAACAAGTCTCTCCCTTGTCTCCCCCCTCTTCCTTGTCTCCCTTGTCTCTTCTCCATACCCAATGTCCAATACTTCTCTACGAGAGGCTGCGCCAACGACTTCGCTCAGTACAAGTGCCCAATGCCCAATGCCCTAGACAGGTACTTGTATCCGCATAGCCCGCGCCAATTCTGCCGCCACCTCCGGACGGGAAAATTCTGGTGGAGGTAATTCACCGCGTCGCAGCATTTCTCTAACTTTTGTCCCCGATAGGTGAATGCGTTCTTCTGGCCTGCTGGGACTGGTTTTTGATGTTGCCATCTGCTTAGTACGCATGCAGTAAAAAGCGTGTTCAAATTTCATCGGTACAATGCCCAATTCACTTGGCGCAAACTCTTCAAAGATATACTGAGCATCATAAGTACCGTAATAGTCACCGACGCCAGCATGATCCCGTCCGACGATAAAGTGAGTACAGCCGTAGTTTTTGCGAACTAAAGCATGGAATATTGCCTCACGAGGGCCAGCATAACGCATTGCGGCTGGATTTATTGCCAAAGTTACCCGATCTAAGGGGTAGTAGTGTTCTAGCAAAATTTCATAGCAGCGCATCCGCACGTCAGCAGCAATATCATCTTCTTTTGTCGCCCCGACTAATGGGTGCAAAAATAGACCATCAACGATTTCTAAAGCGCACTTTTGAATATATTCATGGGCGCGGTGGATGGGGTTGCGAGTTTGAAAGCCGACAATTGTTTTCCAACCTTTGTCTGTAAATAGTTGCCGTGAGGCAGCTGGATCTATTTGATAAGTGGGAAACTGGGGATGAGGTTGGCGTTGTAACAGCCAAATATCACCCGCCAGATGTACATTACCTTGGTTATAGAGTACCTGCACGCCGGGATGATTGACATCATCAGTGCGGTAAACCTTTATTGCTTCGCGGGTTTTGTCGTAGTGATATTTTTGCGTCAGTTGCAAAACTCCGATAAATTCACCTTTGGAGTTATCCAAACGGATTAAGCTGCCTAACTGCAATGGGGAAGCTACTTCTTCGCTGACCGATAGTGTAATCGGAATTGACCACACAAGACCGTTAGCTAGTCGCATTTCTGTAACAGTGCGATTGTAGTCTTCCTGGTTCATAAAACCCGTGAGTGGACTAAAAGCACCGATCGCAATCATTTCTACATCAGAAACGGCGCGATCGTTAAGTTGCACTCGCGGCAAAAAGTCAGCTTTTGAGAGAAACTCTGCTCTTTGTTCTGGTGTGGCGATACGGTTAACCAACTGTCCACCGTGGGGGGCTATGGCATCTGGATTGTGACTCAATGTAATCCCCTCTTTGCTTTTATTGCTATTGTTTCAGATTATGTACTAACTTATCAAATGCTGGTACGTATTTAAGTTAGGCTACGCTTTAGTCGTTGAAGAGTTCCCTTATTTGGAATTGCTTATGACTGCTGTATCACCTGTTTTTAAACCTGTTAGCCAGATGCGGCTAGAACCTGGTAGTACAGTGTCTATTCAAGATGTAAGCTGGGAAGAATTTGAGTCTATCTTGCAGGAACTGGGAGAAAAGCGATCGCTACGAGTTGCTTATAGTAAGTCTACGTTAGAAATTATGGTTCCTCTACCCGAACACGAAAAGTCAAAAGACTTAATCTTAGATATTGTCAAAATCTTGCTTAAGAAGATAGGGAAAAGGTACGAAGCTTTTGGTTCAACTACATTCAAGCGTGAAAATACAGCAGGGGTAGAACCGGATGCTTGCTTCTACATCCAGAATTACCAAAGAATGATTAGCTGTCGCAGACTTGAACCAGATGATCCGCCTCCTGATTTGGCTATTGAAACAGATGTAACATCAAAAACAACTCTTGATGCTTATGAAGCGATCGCTGTTCCAGAACTATGGATTTACAATAGTAAAAAGCTGAGGTTTTATTTACTCAGCAATGGACATTACATCGAATCAGATAACAGTCCTAACTTTCCAAATATCCCTCTAACTCAAATTATTCCCGCTACAGTTGAACGGGCTTGGCAAGTAGGAACCGTACAAGCTTTGGAAGAGTTTCAAGGGGCATTAGATAGAAGTAGTTTTTGATAGAGAGTACGTAGGTATCGCTTTTGCTAATTGAGCCTAGTATGGCAATAAATGGCATAAATTGCCATAAAATAATATTATCAAGGAAAAATTAGGGAAGTAATGCCAGTGAAAAGTATAAATATATCTCTCCCTGACACGATGCGGACTTATATAGAAGAGAAAGTGGCGGCTGGTGGTTACAGCAGTGTTAGTGAATATTTCCGTGAGTTAGTGCGCCAAGATCAAAAGCGTCAAGCGGCTGAACATTTGGAAGCGATGCTTTTAGAAGGTCTAAATTCTGGGAATGCAACTGAGATGACTCCTGACGATTGGGAAGACATCCGCCAAGCTGTGCGGGAAAGAATTGCCAAGCATAAAGGGTCAAACCAATGTTAATGACCAACGTAAACAAACGACCGCAAGTCATCCGCGACTTAATAGAATTAGCGACTTATATTGCAGAAGATCGGAAGCTTCAGATAGGTTTCTTACAGCAGCAGAAACAACTTTCAAACAACTGGGGAAAATGCCAGGAATGGGAAAATCTTGTCAATTCTCTCATCCTAATTTAGCTGGTGTTCGACAGCAAGCAATCAAAGGATTTAAAAAGTATCTTGTTTTTTATCTTCCTTAGGAGTTGGCAGACCTCCAACTGTAAATATCTGTTCAGCAGTTAAATTTAACTCTAGGAAAGTAGACGAGACAATGCGCTCACTACCTCTAAATTGAGTGACTTGGTACTCACCATCGATTAATTGATAAATGGATATAGTAGGCAGTTTGGGATTGCCAATAAATTTTCTAGCGCCACAAGCCGCGTAATCTATAATCCAATATTCAGGAATGCCTATAGCTTCATAATCAGCTAATTTTTTGTAGTAATCATCCCGCCAATTAGTACTAACAACTTCAATAACCAATGGAATAGATGCAGCTTGAGATACAGTCGATTCCTTTTTCCATAAAGGCTCATTCACTAAATTTGGTCGATTGATTATTAATATGTCTGGTGAATAAGCTGATTCACCTTCAAGGGGTTTGACTAATACAGTTTTTGGAATGTAATAAGGTAAATTTATCCGCTTGATATCAGCAGATATTTCTAGTGCCAAAAAACCCACAACATCTTCATGGTCGCCCGTTGGTTGTGCCATTTTAACAATAACGCCATCATATAATTCGTATCTTCCGCCCTCGGGTCGCCACGCTGCAAAATCTTCAAAAGTTACTAGTTTACGTAAGGCTTGAATCATAATTTATTGTCCCCCTGGTACTGCTTTAACAACTGAGCTAACCCTGTTTGCACCTGGAGTTTCTTCGGTCACTCCTTCTTCTGCAAGAAGAGGCTTTACAAAATTCGGTTATAGTCTGTTAAAACTGACTTTAGCTATTAGCCCCGAACTTCAGTTCTGTGCGGTTTCTGCCTAGAATGAAATAGCCCTGAATTTTGGTTTATGCCAAAACAGGGTAAGAGTTATTATTAACTAAATTGTTCAATTATTCCGCCACCTAACACTTTTTCCCCGTCGTACCACACAGCAGCTTGTCCGGGAGTGATGCTGATTTGGGGTTCATCAAACACCAAACGCACACGGAAGTTTTCCAAAGGAATCACCGTCACTGGTGTAGCCGTTGAACGATAGCGAATTTGCACTTCGGCATGAATTGGGGTCGATGGTTCGGCAATAGAAACCCAGTTTACCCGATTTATAGTGCATTCTGGCTGAGTTACCTTTGTGCGATCGCCTACTATTACCTTATTATTTTCCGCATCTAATTCAATCACATACAACGGTTCGGCCGCAGCAATCCCCAAGCCTTTGCGCTGTCCAATGGTGTAGTGATGCACACCATCATGCTGTCCCAAAATTTTGCCTGTGACATCGACAATATCGCCTATTTTGGGAGCTAAATATTTATCTAAAAATGCCCGCATGGAACCATTACTTTCCACTAAGCATAAGTCTTGACTTTCTGGCTTGTCAGCAGTTTTCAGTCCGTATTCAGTAGCAATGCGGCGGGTGTCAGTTTTTTCTAGTTCGCCCAGAGGAAATATAGTTGCTGCAAGTAAATCTTGAGACAAATCATAGAGGAAGTATGACTGGTCTTTGTTGCGGTCAACAGCCCTTAATAATTCGTAACGTCCAGTTGCTTCGTTATGGCTAATTCGAGCATAATGACCAGTGGCAATGCGATCGCATCCCAATTCTTCATGGGCATACTGCACCATTGGCCCAAACTTCACCGTTTTATTGCACTGAGAGCAAGGCAAAGGCGTAATTCCAGCACTATAACCACTTACTAAGTAATCGACAATATGCGTCTGAAAGAGATCCCGAATATCCACAATCTGATGAGGAACGCCCAGTTGTTCACAGAGATCAGCCGCGTCAATCATACCTTCAGAGCAACATTGACCTTTGCCTTTCATTAGCCAAAGAGTCAAACCAATCACTTCATAGCCCTGATGGTGCAGGATAGCTGCGGCGGTGGAACTGTCAACGCCACCAGAAAGACCAACGACGACTTTTTTCATACAAAGCACGACACGATCGCTGCGTGGTTGTCCAATTGTAGCACACACTCTTTCATTGCCTTGCTACCAAAGCACTTCAGTTTTAAAGTCACCAAAGTAGCGTCACCGAATAGCCCGTCGTAGACATCTCTATTCACTCTCCCATCGCCCTGCTCTAAGGGACTTCCAACAAATAAATTACTACTACTTGTGGGGTGGGCATCTTGCCCGCCTTGAGCTACGGGCCCTCGTGTCGCCCACCCCACAAGAAATAGTTGAGTATTTATTTTTTTATTTGTCAGTCCCTAAGATTAGTTACAGACGCATTTTTTGCCACGCAGATGAGCTAATTTGACCTTAACGCTATATAGTTGCTACAACGGTGAACTAATTAGTTCCTGATGGAAATTACCTAAAAATATTTTGATTATCTAACTACTATGTTGAGAGGAATACTAAGTCAATTTATGCGATTTCAGATGCAGCGCCAAAGTTCTGAGGGTTGGAAGCCGAATATTAGACTTTTCCCCTTGTTAGTGGGAGGATGGTTAATGCTGATTCCCGACTCTACTCCAGTACAAGCACAAATCTACAACAGCAACGTGCTACTGGCTCAACAAGCAGGTGAAATTTTACCGCCACCGCCAATAATTCCCTTTGATCAACAGCCATCACCGCAGTTAGAACCATTACAAAACAATCAATTAGAGCAGAATTTTCAGCCCTCCCAACCATTACAAAACAATCAATTAGAGCAGAATTTTGAACCCTCTCAACCTGCACATTTTAGTCAATCTAACCAGAACTTTGAGCGCTATTTAGTTTACGTTGATGGTAGTGATTTCCAGACGCTACAAAAAATACGTCAAATTGAACCCAGTGCTTACATTCGCCAGTATCAAGGACGGAATATAATTCAGTCAGGAGTTTTTAATAGAGTATCTAATGCTCAACAACGAGTGAGTGAGTTACAGTCACGAGGTATCTATAGCGCCCGGATTATCAGCTTCGCTAACGGACAGGAAATAGGTGTAGGCAATAGAGACTTTGAAGGCGATCGCAATAATAATATAAGTGCTATTAGGCCAGTCTCTAGATATTATGTCGCCATCCCCACCACTTCAGAACAGTTACCTGCGATCGCAGCCCAAATTAGGCAGAATCTAGCCCGATTTACGCAAGATTTAGGACGATCTGGCGCAGTCCTCGAAAGGACGCAACCACGAGGTCCACACGTAGCAGTAGGGCCTTTCTCTGATCGATTCCAAGCTGAGGAATGGAATAAATATCTCCGAAATATAGGATACGCGAATGCTAGGGTTTATTACGGAAAGTGAATGAGTTTGGAGAGACGCGATTAATCGCGTCTGTACAGGAGTTTGGAGGATTGTTCTCGGAAAGTCGAGACATAATTTCTAAAATTCCATCTAAATAAGTTAGTCGCGCACTTGTACCTTCTAGGTTTATATCTAGCTTTTCTAGTTGATCCCAGCTGAGGTTATACAGCAAAACATAGGAAGTCTTTGGAGTGACAGGTTTGGCGATGACTGGGAAATTCATGGGGCGATCGCTCCTGGAGAGGTCTATAAGTATTACGATATAGTAATTCTAGGCAAAATAAAGCGATCGCTCCTACAGAGGTTTTATGTCCCTGACGCTTGAAGACTTGGAAAAAATGCAGCAACAGTATCCTGACTTTCGCATGGAACTAGTCAAGGGTAATATTATTGTTATGAGTCCATCAGGATACGAATCAGATGAGGTCGCAGCCGCGATGATTGCTCAGTTATCTAACTGGGTTAGACCGCGCAAACTGGGACGAACAGCAGCTTCTAGCGCTGGTTTCAGATTGCCAAATTTAGATTTGCGGGCACCGGATGCTTCATTTGTTTTAGCCGAACGCTTGCGTCGCAGTCCCAAGTCTTTTGCTCAATTGGCTCCCGATTTGACTGTAGAGGTGAAGTCTCCTAGCGATAATTTAGAGGATCTAAGAGCCAAGATTAAAGAATTTCTGAGTTTGGGAACTAAGGTAGGAATTTTGCTCAATCCAGATGAACGGATTGTTGAAGTTTATAACTTTGGACAAGAGGCAATAATACTTCGTGATGGCGATATTTTAACAGTTCCCGAACTGCTCCCAGGATGGGAAGTACCAATTGCAGATTTGTGGCCTCTAGAGTTTGACTAGGATAGTGATCAAAAAGAGGGGGAAAGGGAACCCCATATTTAAAAATAAAGGTCTAAATCCCCGTCACAAAAATTAATTAAGAATTACGAATTACGAATTAAGAATTACGAATTACGAATTATTTTAACTTTCTGGAGTTTAAAAACCACCGAATAGGGACGTGTTTTGGAATTGAAGAGCTTCTGGTCGTTTTCTGCAAGATGATATCGCTCTGGGGTAATTCTTGGCTCTTCAAATTCGTCCACAGAAAAACCTGCTGCCTTAAAAGCTTTCCAGTAATCGGAAAGAGGGCGGTGAAACCAGATAAATGGTGTTGTAAAATGCTTCCAAGGTTGATCGTTGCGTTGTGTCCTTTCAAAATAAGAAGAAGCCCAACTATAACAAACCGTCCCATCCTCATTTACAGTCGTCGAGTTGCCTTGGGGAAAACAAGGATGTGAGAACACCAGGATTGCAATACCACTAGGCTTGAGAACTCGATTAAATGCCCTGATTGCTCCTTCGAGATCAAGCAAATCCATGAGAACGTAATTGGAGATGATCAGATCAAATTGCTCATTTGAAAGCGATTTGAATTCAGTACATGAATCCAAATGAAAATCTATATCTAGATTATTTTGGCTAGCTCTGAATTGGGCAATTTCGATCATTTGAGGTGAAAAATCTACAGCAGTTACACTGGCTCCTTTAAGGCAAAGCTGGCGTGCCAGATATCCTGTGCCACAACCAGCATCGAGGACAGACAATCCCGCAACATTACCAGCGAAACTCCATAATACAGGATCTGAGTTGAGAATTCGATTGCTGTCGCCATCCTCGCCAACTTGAATATCCCAGTCTCTAGCTCTATTATCCCAGAGTTCAAGTATTTCTTTCTCGTCAAAGTTTGCCATTATATCTTCCTCCTGAAAAGAATAACTTAATTATTTTCAGATAAATATCTGCGGGAATTTGCTAGTATATTTTAATGCTGCCATATATTCAATACTTAGCTAAATTGTGATAGTATCCAAGAGTAAAATTTTATAAGATAGCGATCGCAAATCCGAAAAAAGAATAAAACTATCAAGATTTGGCAACTACCATAGTGATTTAGTCCCTGATCAACTGACTAAACGGTAGAATATACCTAATTTTCGTACCTTCAAAAGCCAAACTATGACGATGCATTCTACACTCAAACGTGCATTTAATAACCGCCGCGTTCTAAAAGTGATCACCGGCTTAAATAACTTCGACGCCGCTAGTGTCGCCGCTACCGTTAAAGCTGCTGATTTTGGGGGTGCTACTTTTGTCGATATTGCCGCCGATGCAACCTTAGTCCAGCTAGTTAAAAGTTTGACAAATTTACCAATTTGTGTATCAGCAGTAGAACCAGAGAAATTTGTGCAAGCTGTGGCAGCTGGTGCTGATTTAATTGAAATCGGGAATTTCGATTCCTTCTATGCTCAAGGACGGCGCTTTGAGGCTCCAGAAGTGCTAGCGCTGACTAAGCAAACCCGCGCTCTCTTCCCGGAAATCACCCTATCTGTCACCGTTCCCCACATCTTGGAACTAGATCAACAGGTACAGTTAGCAGAAGAACTAGTGAAAGCGGGAGCGGACATTATCCAAACCGAAGGCGGCACTAGCAGTAATCCAGTTCACCCTGGAACTCTAGGATTAATTGAAAAAGCTGCCCCCACCTTGGCAGCAGCTTTTGAGATTTCCCGTGTGGTGTCAGTGCCAGTATTGTGTGCTTCCGGTATTTCTAACGTTACCGCACCATTAGCGATCGCGGCTGGCGCTGCTGGTGTTGGTGTTGGTTCCGCCATCAACCAACTCAATAGCGAAGTTGCCATGATTGCCGCCGTGCGTGGCTTAGTAGAAGCGTTAGCGACTGCAAGAGTGCTGAGTAAGAACTAGGGAGTGGGGAGTAGTAAATATGGAAATTCCCTACTCCCTATTCCCTATTCCCTATTCCCCATCCCTACTCCGCTCACCCCAAACAATCTTTCAAAGCATAAATCACCTGATCTTGCTGCTGTTGTGTCAGTTCTGGGAACATAGGCAAGGATATGACTTCATGGCAAGCTTGCTCTGCTATTGGTAAGTCCCCAATTTGATAACCCAGACTTTGATAAACTGGCTGCAAATGTAAAGGGTGGGGGTAGTAAATCATTGAACTCACGCCCTGTTCTTGCAATTGACTACGCAGCCAATCTCGATATTTGGCGCTAGAACCATTTCGCCCTTCGCCTGAGATGCGAATAGTGTATTGATTCCATACCCCAATACCCCCAGGTAATTCTTGGGGCGGGATTATCCCCGGAATTTTACTGAGGAACTGGTAGTAATAGTTGGCAATATCTCGTCGGCGATCATTCCAAATATCTAAATAACGTAGCTTAATCTGCAAAATAGCCGCTTGGAGAGCATCCAAGCGGCTATTTACACCGATTTCTTCGTGTAAATATCGAATTTTACTACCATGATCCCGTAGTATTCGCAGTTTAGTGGCGATCGCTGGATCATTAGTCGTTATTGCCCCACCATCGCCACAACCACCAAGATTTTTGGTAGGGTAGAAACTAAAGCAACCAATATGTCCAATGCTTCCAAGTTTTTGATCAGCCCAAATTCCGCCTGTAGACTGAGCGCAATCTTCAATTATTGACAAATTGTAAGACTGAGCGATCGCCATCAATGATGTCATATCCACAGGTTGTCCAAATAGGTGAACCGGGATAATCGCTTTGGTTTTGGGTGTAATCGCCGCCGCTACTTGCTCCACATCCAAATTAAACGTAGTAGCGTCAATATCAACGAAAACAGGCTTTGCACCGACGGCGCTAATCACTTCCGATGTAGCAATAAAGGTGAAAGGCGTTGTAATCACTTCATCGCCTGCACCAATTTCCAAGGCTCGTAACGCTAAGTAGAGCGCATCAGTACCAGAATTACAAGCCACACATTGACTAACAGTATTATAAGCAGCAAACTGTTGCTCAAAGCCTTCGACTAAGGGGCCGCCGATATAGCGGCCAGAAGCCAGAACCTCTAAGACGGCTGCACTTACTTCTGCTTCAATGCTGGTGTATTGCTGCTTGATATCAAAGGCAGGGATGGGATTTACACTTTGGATCATGAGTTATGATTTTATCGGGAGATACATAAGGATGCACTTCGACAGTCAATTTTTGCTTAATCAAATAGGAGCTACTAAAAGACTATCGCCCAAGATACGCATCTATTAGGGTTTTTACTTAAATCGTCGGGCGGGAAACTACCGCACATTTAATTTACAGATAGTAGGCATACTAGGTGTTTGCCATCTTAAGGTTGTACCATTTTGAATTGATGAAAGTGATATATATCAACCAAGATCCAACACATCGGACCAAAGTTCCTCTTGTGTGGGCTGCTTTGAGAAGAAAATACTAGGAAATAGAGAACTCATGCCGGATTTAATCAAGCTGGATTTCGTGGATTTAGCTATTGCTGTGGGATTGATGGCGATCGCCATTGGTTTATCTGCCTGGGAAAAATTAGGATTAGAGTTGAACTTAGCCCTTGCTACTGGGAGAACCATCTTACAACTTCTTGTATTGGGATACATTTTAGATTTCATCTTGGCTTTAGACAATGCTTGGGCAGTTTTGGCGCTATTAGCAATAATGCTGACAATTACGGCGATTGTCGCACGAAATCGCATCGGCCAAAAAATTCCTCATCTATTGCCTTTGGTATGGGGTGCAATTTTAATTAGTACGGCCCTGACAGTGCTTTACACCAACTTTTTGATCATTCAACCAGAGAGATGGTACGAACCACACTATATAATTCCCCTAGCAGGCATAGTTTTAGGTAATGCTACCAATGCAGCTGCGATCGCAGGCGAGCGCCTTGTCAGCACCATTAACTCCAGCCATCTCGAAATAGAAACCCATTTGAGCTTAAGTGCAACTCCAGAGCAAGCAGTTAGTCAGTATCGTAAAGATGCCATCAAAGCCGGATTGATTCCCACTCTCAATCAAATGATACTCATAGGTATGGTCGCAATACCAGGAATTACCACCGGACAGTTATTAACTGGTGTTAAACCCCTGGATGCTGTATCCTACGAAATTTTGATTATGTTCATGGTTGCTTTCGCTAATTTACTGACAACAGTTTTACTAACTAAGGGATTGTGTCGTCAGTTTTTTAACTCCGCCGCACAGTTAGTAAGGTGAGCGGTTAATCTCAAGCTTCAAAGCTTCCCACTGAGGCGGGGCAAATTCTGCCTCCATCTGCAAAACTTCCCTTTGATATTCTAGGTCATTTGCTATTTCTGCTAAGGCTGCATCAATTTCTGCCCGTTTTTCAGCAGCTAGTTCACGCCGTAATCCCCGTGTTACAAACTCGTTGCGGCTTTTGGCTTTTCCTGACTCAATAGCTTTATCCGTTGCCTCTAACAAATCCTTTGGGAGGATCAACGTTGTGCGAACTGTCTGTTGCTCCATACCGTTCTAGCAAATGATGTTTGGTTTGATGACTTTTATAACATCATTTTATTCATAATTGATTTCTTTCTATTGCAGTACGTTAGACATAAGGTTGTAACGCAACGGCAGTTATGATCTAAGAAAGCCTGAGCTACACCTGCCTCCCCTACTTAAAATTTGCACCTCATTGCGGCTCTACCGCGAGTAAACTTAGATCTAGGCAAAAGTCCTATAAAAAATACTTAAATTTGCATCTCACATTTTATTAAAAAAAATGACAGAGTTATCAATAAAAGGTAAATTAAAATGGCATTTAGTAATTATAAAAGTATTAGCACAGTCATTAAAAAGTTTCAAATTAAATATGTACAGTCTAACTTTATGTTGGAACTAAGATTTCCTGTTGAACAATCTTTTAAAGAAGAATTAGATTTGCTCTTTACAGATGGAGTTATTGATAATTCTGAAGATGCTATTTGTGAAAATCTCATCTATCCAGTATTGAAAGAAGTATGGAAAACTTACCGAAGTAAATTAACACTTTGGAGTCATGAAAGATTAGCTTACGATGAAGATTTATCAGGGGTTCCAGATTATACGGTGACACAGCGAAACCCTCTGGGTACGATTGTTTTTGATAAACCTTATTTTTTGATTGTTGAAGCTAAACAGGACAAATTTGAAGAAGGTTGGGGTCAGTGTTTAGCTGAAATGATCGCAGTACAGCGAATTAATGATGATTTTGCCAGCGATGTTTTTGGGATTGTTTCTAACGGCAGAATATGGGAATTTGGAAATTTGATTGCTGATGTGTTTACTCGAAATAAAAATTTGTATGTAATTCAAGATTTAGATAAATTATTTGCGGCGGTGAATTATATTTTTCAACAATGTGAATTAAAAATACAAAAACAATAACATCATGTATTCTCCCGATAAAATTAGAGTGACTTTTTGCTTCGATAATGACCATCTCAACCCAAAACGAGTTTGACAGCCTACCAATAATTCCACTTGTATGACGATGCGACAATCAAAGCGTTGAAGTGATAGGCTTGATAAATAGTGAGGCAAAATTTAATATCTTGCCCTATAAACTCGATATCAAGTTAGGTACTATTTGGGATGAACGCAGAGGCATTATTTCAGTTAGTAGGCAATCTCAGTTAAATAATATGAAATACTAAATACAAATATTGCTAAGAGAACAGGAATTATTTTACTAAGGTCTATTCGTCTTTTTTGAACTATTTCTAAACAAGACATCGGAATCATTAGAGGCCAGAAGATAGTTGTTACCAAAAACATCACAACTGATAAAAATTTATCTTCTGGAGTGGAAGCAGGATGACGTAGCAAAAATATTAACCAATTGCTTAAAAAATAGCATGTCATTAACAGATAACCAATAGTTAAAGTCAGTTGTATCTGATTCACCGTGACTACTCCTGAAGTTATGCGAGCTTCACTAAACATCATCCGTACAAAGTTATAACATATACAGTTGTCATGTCATCCCGTATTTGAAATAAGCACTCCCCTCTCCTTGGCAAAGAGAGGGGTTGGGGATGCAGTGCGTTGTGTATTTTCCCAGAGTTGTAGCAACTGGCGTGGTGAGGTTGAAAAATCTACTTATGCAAACTCCAAGCGCTATAGCTATTAGAGTAATAACTAAGCTGTCTTAAAAAATCGAATAATTTCGCGGACATGATCGAGAAATTGCCCGTCGGTGGAAAGTTGCGCGATCGCATTTCTGGCTTCTCTCCCCAAACGCTCATGTTCAGTTTGATTTGTCGCCCGTAATTCTTCTAAATTAGCTGCAATCCGCGCTAAATCTCTACGAGTCTCTTCGCCAAAGCGTTGTTGAGTTGCGGGTAATGAATAGGGTTGTTCAGGGTTGAGTTGATCTTCTAATGACTGGATTTTTTGCTCCAATATGGAGAAGCGATCGCGTAGTTCAAAAATATCTTCGCGCGGATACTTCCATTCTTGGCGAATCATCGCTAACCGTGCATATAAATACTCATAAGCCCGAATCGCTGGACGCAGAATTGTTAATAACAAAGCTGCACCAGAACTTATATACCCAACTGTACTAATACCAGTGACAGCGAGGGTATAAAGACCAACGGCTGAGAATAAGTGTAAAGCAATGGCAACCCAGAGCGATCGCTTTGCCAAAAGTGTGACATACTTCACTTGTTTCTCATCAACTGGAATTCCTTTCTCAGTTGATTGTGCTGCTTCTGCTAATACTTCTTTGGCTTGAAAATGCACATTCCACGGTACAGTAACAATTACCAACAGCCACCAAAAACTGGCACCACCAATCACCCAATCAAGAAAGTTACCAGCAGGGATATGCAACCATTGCAGTAAGCCAAAAGCCGTTAGCACCACAACCACAATTCCAGCAATGGAACTGATAAAAAAGTTAATATACATCTTGCCCTGTCCTTAGTGAAACTATCACCTCGATTATTGATCTAACGTTTGTAAACCAAGAAACCCGTGATCACATCCAAAAGTGCTTCTGGTTCATCTGCGCGGATCAAATGACTGCTATTCTCAAAAATTATTAAATCGGCATTCGGAATTGCTTGAGCAATTTCAATATCAACAATCTGATAATTTACTTCCATATTAGACGTGTCTGAAAATTATTGGATGAGATAGCTACGCCAAATTGATTGAGTATCTTTAATACCTTTTTCTGGAAGTAGCAATCGCCAAGTTTTACCTTCTTGCTGAATTTGCAGGTAAACGTCAAAGGGTTTTTGTGGTTGCGTCAAGCGCCGTTTTGGTAACTTAACAATTAAGTCGTAGGTTCCCCGAACCCGGAAAGCTGGTAAATTTTCAATCGTTAGGGGTTGTTCCTGGGTAATTGATAACCGCTTGATTTCAAATCCTTGAAAATCTAGATCCAACTGTTGGCTAAGTTTTTGTTGAGTTTGTTCTAGCCCAAGTGCGATCGCTTTTTGCACTAACTGGCTAGTCGGTAGCAGTCCAATACTGCCACAAGCTGTTACTAGCACCAAGAATATTGCTGTCAAAACTAACCGCACTATGTTATTCACTCTAATCATTAGTTATTGGACAATATAGATACTAGTAAAGGCACGGTAGAACCGTGCCCTAATTTGCAAAAAGTATTATTTTGACAGGTTTTTGCTTTACAGTAGTATTAATACTGACGTAAAATTGCAGATAATGAACTATCTTTACGAAGATCCATCAAGTCTGCCAAAGGTTCTTTGGGCGTATCTAAGTGATGCTTGTGTTCTGCTGGTAGAACCGTCACCAGATGTTTTGTTTTCGGTTGCATCTGCATAAGGGGCATCAGTTGTTGCTGTGGCACAAAAATTGGTTGGTTCTTGGGAAGACGCGGTTCCAATTTTTGGTAATTGCTCTGTGCCAAGCGTACCTGATGGCGATTAATCTGTTTTTGGACTTTTTGCGGTTGCTTCATCCACTTCAGCATTCGGAAAATGAGCAAGCAACCACTACCACAACTGAGGGCGATCGCAGCTACCATCCATAAAGGTGTAGGATTACTACTCTCAGAAGCCGCATTGATTGGTTCTTCAACTATAACTGGGATTTTTTCTGGTTCTTCTTGTGCTACCGGGCCAGCATTACCTAAGCTATACAGGGCAAAGACACCACCTCCAATAAACATGGCTAAAAACCCAGTTAATAATAGCCAAGGATGATGTGCAACCAGATATATCAGAACATTCGAGCTTTTTCTTAGTCTCGATTTCCTGTTTGTCAGCTCTGGAGTAGCCCCTTTTGCTTGGGTTCGCTCGCGCTGTACACTCTGACTTTTTTCCATGATTACTTTCAGATTTGTACCCCTCTAGTCCATAAATTGTACTGGAGGAGTGAAGCATCAGCTATCCGTAACAAAAGTTCCGATTTAGGTAGCTTTTTTGTAAAATATACGCTACCAAATTCGGCTAACTTTTGCCACAATTCTGTATTTCTGATGACTTTTTACCGTAAAAATCTGAAATCAGTTCGCTTATTTTCTCCATCAGCTAGGAGAATGCCTTTCGATCGCCAGTTGAATTAACCGATCAACTAATTCTGGAAAGGAGACTCCACTATGCGCCCAGAGTTGAGGATACATACTGGTTGCAGTAAAGCCTGGTAAGGTATTGATTTCGTTAATCAAAACTTCTTGTGTTGCTTCCACATAGAAAAAATCTACCCTTGCCAACCCCGCAGCGTCAACAGCTGCAAAAGCTTGCAAAGCCATATCTTGAATTTGCCGAGCGATCGCATCTGGAATCGGTGCAGGTATCAGTAAATCTGCCCTACCTTCAGTATATTTAGTTTCATAATCATAAAAATCGCTGTCATAAGTAATCTCTCCAATGACAGAGGCTTGGGGTTGATCATTACCTAAAATGGCACACTCGACTTCCCTAGCGACAACACCAGCTTCTACAACTAACCGTCGGTCATAACTGGCAGCATTATCTAAAGCAGCTTCTAATTCTGGGCGCGATCGCACTTTGGCAATACCCACTGATGAACCCAAATTAGCCGGTTTGACAAAAGCCGGATAACCTAATGCTGCCTCAATTTGATCACACAGTTTCGGAAATATACAAGGATTAGACCAAACTTGCGCTCTAGTGATCGCCTTATATTTTACCTGCGCTAGTCCCGCTTGCTCAAAGGCAATTTTCATGGCAATTTTATCCATTCCCATTGCCGAACCTAACACCCCAGAACCAACAAAGGGGACTTGCATCAAAGTGAGTAATCCTTGAATTGTCCCGTCTTCACCATTGGGACCGTGGAGAATCGGAAACCAAACATCCACTTGGGCAACTTGAGAGGGAGATTGCCACTTACTCAGGGTTTGGGCTTGAGGGTTGGATGTCAGATGTCCTTCAGATGTTGATTGTTCCGATTCCAGTAGCGGACTGCCGGTTGCTAAAACCTTTTCGGGTGCTTCTCCGGCTAGCCAACGTCCATCTTTTTGGATGTAAAAAGGTAGGATTTCGTACTTAATAGCATTTTCCTCTGCACTTAAAGCTTTAGCGATCGCCCGTGCTGAATTGATTGAAACTTCATGTTCTCCCGAACGACCGCCAAACAGTAACCCCACGCGCAGCTTAGTCATTTTCGGTTCCTCAACACTTCTCAAGCAGATAGCGTATCACAACCTACCAAAGTTGCCATATTTTTCTAGATTATTTTATTCAGGACTTAGGCAAACAATAGCTGAAAAGAATGATTTTTAAGGTAGGGGCAATTCATGTAGCTTTAGTTGACCGCAGGGTATTGCCCCTACCGCGTGTAGTTTTGTGTAAGTCCGATTATTGCCTCCTGCCTCCAATTAAAACAATCGTGTTGTCAGCTACAGTTATATTCCAGAAAAATGGGCAACAATATTCATAAATAACTAGAAATGCAGCCCTAACTATAAAAGATGCTGCCGTTTCATGAAACCTAGAATTATTGTTTGTGGCTTAGGACGTACCGGATATAAAACCTTTCGTTTGCTGAGACAGCAGGGAGCCTTCGTTGTTGGTATTCATCACCAATCTATCCCTGGCGAAACAACACCAGATGTGATTGTTGGCGATTTACAAGCAGCTGCTACCCTAACAGCAGCAGGAATACAACAGGCACACACTTTAGTAATCGCTGGATCTAAAGATGCTCTGAACTTGTCTATTATGATGCAAGCGCGAGTGCTGAATCCCCAGATTCGGATTATCAACCGTTTTTATAATACAAATTTAGGGGAGCGCCTAGATCAAAGTTTGTCAGACCACTTGAGTTTGAGTGTTGTCGGATTAGCAGCACCCGTATTCACCTTTGCAGCACTGGGAAACCAAGCGATCGGACAAATCAAATTATTTCAGCAAATTTGGCCAATTCACGAAGAATACATTGATGAAAACCACTTCTGGAAGGGTCGAAAGCTGAGTGAATTGTGGTCAGATCGATCGCGGATGCTGATTTATTACTTGCCAGCAGAAGGTGATATGGATTTAGTCTCAGCTGTGATATCTGGACAAGAGATACAAGTAGGCGATCGCTTAATTGTTGGTACACAACCTCGCATCCGTTCTCCTCGGAGATCATTAATTAAAAAACTGCTGAAAGTCCTGACTAATATTAGGCAGTTTCAGCAACACGGGCGATCGGTATTGGTGGGTGCGATCGTACTATTGGCAGTTATTGGGATTGCGACACTCACTTATATGTCGGCTGAGTTGAATGTGTCTCCTGTCGATGCTCTATATTTTTCTGTAGGCATGATTACTGGAGCGGGTGGTAATGACAAAGTAGTAGAAAATGCTCCTAACAGTATTAAGTTATTTACCGTTGTAATGATGCTGGTGGGAGCAGTGGTGATTGGTATTTGGTATGCAATGCTCACCGATTTTGTCTTAGGAAGCCGCTTTAAGCAATTTTGGGATGCAGCCCGAATTCCCCAGCGATCGCACTACATTGTCTGTGGCTTGAGTGGTATTGGGGTGAGAATTGTCCAGCAACTCCACGCCAGTGGACATGAAGTTGTCGTAGTTGAACCCGACTCCAACAACAAATATATCAACACCGCCCGCGAACTAGGTATTCCTGTAATTCAGGGTGATGCCAGCTTCCGCACAATACTTAAAGCCAGCAATATAGACTCTGCCGCCGCCGTGCTTGCTGTTACTAGCAATGATGCTACCAATCTCGAAATTGCCCTCAAAGCCAAAGGCTTAACACCCAGCATTCCGGTGATTGTTCATTATGCCGATCCCGATTTTGCTGGCATAGCGCAACAGCTATTTGGATTCGAGGCCGTACTGAGTTCAGCTGAACTAGCAGCCCCAGCTTTTGCTGCTGCTGCACTGGGGGGACGCATCCTTGGCAATGGCATCGCAGCAGATAGTCTTTGGGTGGCCTTTGCGACTGTGATTACACCTTCACATGGCTTTTGTGGTAAGTGGGTAAAAGATGTAGCTATGTCTGCTGAATGTGTACCTTTGTACGTAGAGAAAAATCACCAAACCCTTCACGGGTGGGATTTATTAGAAGCTAACCTCAGTGCTGGTGATGTTTTATATATGACAATGCCAGCAACACGGCTATATCAATTGTGGCGAGACGAGGGAGTTTGTGAATCACCCGCTTAAGCCGATTCCCACAGTCATTGCAACCCGCAGATCCCCGACTTATGAAAGAAGTCGGGGATCATGTTTTTCACGAATGATTCCAGATTGCTATACACTACTCCCCACTCCCATTTATTTTTTAACGATTCGTTCTTGGTATTCCTGCTCAGTGATCATATCGAGAGTGTTTTCAAGACGATCTACAAATACGATACCATCAAGATGATCATATTCGTGTTGAAAAATCCGAGCGATAAAATCGGTTAATTCTTGCTTTTGTAAGTTGCCTTGATAGTCAGTGTATTCCACTTCAATAGCTTGATACCGAGGAACTAACCCTCTAATTCCTGGAACACTTAAACAACCTTCCCAATCTTTGACAACTTCAGTTGAATGAGCAATAATTTTGGGATTAATCATAGCAGTAGGTTCCATTTCCGGGGCGTTGGGATACCTAGCATTAGGATGGGAAGCCACAATAAATAAACGATAGGATTGTGCAACTTGAGGCGCAGCAATTCCCACGCCGTTAGCCTTAGCAACAGTGGCGATTAAGTCTTGAATTAATTTTTGGATATGTTCATCTTGAATATTCTCAACCCAAGCAGCTTTTTGTCGCAATGTTGGATTGCCTAATTGAATGATTGGCGCTAATTCAGTCATGATAAAACTCCTTTAACTAATGGGGAGTGGGTAAATTTTTATAACTCCAAACTCCTGTACAGACGCGATTAATCGCGTCTCTCCAAACTCCTGTACAGACGCGATTAATCGCGTCTCTCCAAACTCCTAACTTCACTCTTCACGTCTCACAGGCAAAGCAGCAGGTTGGATATCTACTTTGACAATTTGCCGATTGCGTTCCACTTCTATTGGTAACTTAGTACCGATTTTGCTATTTTCTACTAGCTTTTGTACTTGTTCAATTTTAGTAACAGGCTGGTTATTAATCCTTCTAATTACATCACCAACTCGTAATTCAGCCGCAGATGCAGGCGATCGCGGCACAATATCAACCAGCAAAACACCGTCATCTGCTGTAAGATTGAAGCGATCGCCTACGATATTTTTTATTCTTTCTTTATTTTCTGGTGTCAATGTCACCATCTGAACACCCAAATAAGGATGATCTACCTTGCCTGTAGCAATTAATTCTTGGGCAATTTTTTGCACAGTATTAATGGGAATCGCAAATCCCAAACCTTGAGCGCCTTGAATAATAGCTGTGTTCATCGCAATCACTTGGCCACGGGTATTTAACAGTGGGCCACCGGAGTTACCAGGGTTAATCGCAGCATCAGTTTGGATGTAATCAACCCGCTTGTCACTAGCACCGATGTCGCTACTAGAACGACCTGTTGCACTAATTATCCCAGAAGTAACGGTATTATTCAAGCCTAATGGATTACCAATCGCAATTACAGCCTCTCCTGGTTGCAAGGTATCGGAGTTACCTACAGATAGAGTTGGCAGATTATTAGCGTCAATTTTAATCGTAGCCACATCCGTTACCGGGTCTTCACCCAAAACTTTACCATCAAAAGTCCGACCATCTTTGAGTGTGACAGTAACTCTATCAGCACCGTCTACCACATGGGAATTCGTCACAATTTGACCTGATGAATTAATGATAAATCCAGAGCCACTACCCCGCTCTACCCGTTGTCTAGACTGTGGCGCATTGTCTCCAAAAAACCGCCGGAAAAAGGGATCGGTATTAAATTCGTCTGATCCGCCAGAAGTGATTGTTCGGGAAGAATCAATGCGAACTACCGCAGGCCCCACTTGTTGCACGACTTTCACCACAAAATTAGGATCTCCAGACGAAGAGATAATTCGCGGGGGGACAATTACCGGATTGGGTTCTATTGTCTTTTGGGCTTGAGTCTCACTTTGTTGAGTCTCAAACGTTTTAGCAGGTAGAAGAGAGCAGCTCCCCAAGAACACCACTGATACCCCAGATGAGAGCATCCACAACCCGTGGGGTAAACCCCTGGTATTAATCCTTTTTAGCTTTTTGGGCGCTGAGTCATGGTTTGTTGTCTTCATGTGTCGTTGCTTCTCCGTGTCAGTCAGTGGGTGTTAGGATCTTGCCTACCGAGTATGTCCCAAAATGATTACAACTTAAAGCTTATTCTAGGTCTAGCGTCTCTCAATGCTAAATTGGTGCTTTCATCTTCTATTGTGACAATTAACAGCAGAGGTGGTGAATAATGGAAATTCCCATAGAAAGTTTGTGGAGTCAGGTACTAGAGCGCCTACAGCTTGAACTATCCCAACCTACCTTTGAAACTTGGATCAAAACTGCTAGTGCAGAGCGATTAGAAAATAATTGCTTAGTTATCCGCACTCCTAACCCATTTGCTCGTAATTGGTTACAGAAGTATTACATCAATACCATTGCTCATGTAGTACAAGATATTCTCGGTCATCCTGTAGGAATTTACATTACCGTTGCTGAAGGTGATGAAGTTTCTCATTTTAGTGAACCAGAAGTTTCTTGGGAATCACCACATCCCAGCCGGATTTCGGAAAGTATTCCTAATCACAATCAAAAAACTACTGAATTAAACTCTAAATATATCTTTTCACGATTTGTAGTTGGCGCCAACAATCGGATGGCTCACGCTGCTTCTTTAGCAGTTGCAGAATCTCCAGGTAAAGAGTTCAATCCTTTATTTTTATGTGGTGGTGTAGGTTTAGGTAAAACTCATCTTATGCAAGCCATTGGTCATTATCGCTGGAAAATTTCTCCTGATTGTAAAATATTTTATGTTTCTACTGAGCAGTTTACTAATGATTTAATTACAGCGATTCGTAAAGATAGTATGCAAAGCTTTCGAGAGCATTACCGTGCTGCTGATGTTTTATTAGTTGATGATATTCAGTTTCTTGAAGGGAAGGAATACACCCAAGAAGAATTTTTTTATACTTTTAATACTTTACATGAAGCTGGGAAACAAGTTATCATTGCTTCCGATCGTCCTCCTAACCAGATTCCTAGCTTACAAGAACGTCTTTGCTCTCGGTTTTCTATGGGCTTAATTGCAGATATCCAAAAGCCGGATTTAGAAACGAGAATGGCAATTTTGCAGAAAAAAGCTGAGTATGAAAATATTTCTCTTCCCCGCGATGTGATTGAGTATATTGCTTCTAACTATACTTCTAATATTCGAGAATTAGAAGGAGCATTAATTCGAGCCGTGGCTTATATTTCTATTTGGGGCTTACCGATGACAGTGGAAAATATCACACCAGTTTTAGAACCCCCTAATGAAAAAATGGCAGCTACCCCAGAAGCAATTTTAAAGGTTATAGCGGATAATTTTGATCTTTCTATAGATGACCTCAAAAGTAACTCGCGGCGAAGAGAGATTAGCTGGGCGCGTCAAATAGGAATGTATCTAATGCGCCAACACACGCCTCTGAGTTTGCCAAGAATTGGCGAGGAGTTTGGGGGCAAAGATCATACAACGGTGATCTACAGTTGTGACAAAATTACTCAACTTCAGGATAGCGATCGCACCTTAGCACAAACATTACGCCAACTGAGCGATCGCATCAATATGACTAGCCGTTCCCAAAAACCATCCTGAAGATGGATTTAAGTTTTCCACAACCAGCACTCTGATTATTAGCTTTGACAGCTGAATAATTAGTCGAGAATATTAAGTAACCTCTAAAAATTGATTAAATTTAACTTAGATTAGCGAAAATACATTACTTTTTGGGGAAAAAACTGTGGAAAACTTCATATTTTCTAGTAAAACTTAATTAAGTATAATTACCTTGTGGAAAAGTATCTGAGTTTTTCCACAAGTTTTCCACAAGGTAAACCTAACGATGATTTCAACAGAAATTGTGGCAGGTTTCCCTCAATTTACTGGCATCGCTATTGCAAATACTCTCCTCACTCCACCAACAACTCACCCACCACTAAAATCCTCAACTCCATCACCCGCTTCAAAGCTGTATCATTGGTCAAAAATATCTCACAACCAGCAATTATTGCCGCCGCCACCTGCAACGCATCGGGTAACTGAAGGTTATAACGTACCCGAATTCTCGCAGCTTCTCGCGCAATATTAGCATTAATCTCCACAAAAACTACTTCATCTTGTTGCAACACATCGACAAAAGCCTGCTCTAAATCTACTAACCCCAGACGTATAGCACCCACCAAACACTCTGATAATGTTATTGCAGATGCTACTGCTGTAATGTCAGCTTCTAACCGATCAAAAATTGGATCGACTAAATCCACAAACTGCGGATTGCGTTCTACAAAATAAATTACGGGTGCTGTATCGAGAAACACGCCTAAATCTATACCAATGTCATTTAAAAGCTTTTGTGCATATTCATAGCGCTCTGTTTTAATTAAATTAAACTCTAGAAGTAACCGAGTTTGATAAGGTATAATCTCTAACTTAGTATTCAACACTTCTAATTGAGCTAATTTCTGCTTTGCATACCTTGCTACAATTAAACCATCTAACAAATTATATAATTCTGTAATTATCCGATTTCCCAGCAAGAATTTATGATCTCTTGGCAGACGATTTAGAATTGGCACGTACCACTTGATTAAATCATAAGTTTTCTGTATTATTGGTAAATCACTCATTCAAAATTTAGCTAAAAAAATTTGCTCGCGCAGAGCGCGAGAGAAATAAGAGAAGAAGGGAAAAGAAAAAAGCGAAGACGTGCAAAAGGGCAAGAGTGTAAGCACAGTAATATTTGACTCAGGAAAGTCACCCATTTCTGGGTTCACCAACACTCGCCTCATCGCCTCAACATCTTTGACAGCAGCTAATAGCGGTTTTAATTCTTCATTCTGATCATCATACTCACTAACCCCTATCAGCAGTGCAAACTTAGCCATGTTATTATCTTATGTATTTGTCTTCTTCAAAAAATCCTCTGCTAGCTTCTGAGCAAATTCCAAATCCTCACGACTACTAGCTTCTAACTTAAGTTCTCTGCCGTCTGGTGCTTTGATTTCTACCTTCATTGATTTGTTGCCCAATACTCTGCCCAGAAACCCAAACAAAGGTTTGATCAGGGCTGGATTGACTACAGCTTTTAATGTCCCCAACTCAAAACCCCCGAAAGCTTTTGAACCTTGAGGGGCTTCTGTAACTGCCACTAAATCTGCATCTTCTACTCCATCCACGTCTTTAATCTGTGGGAGCAAATTCTGCACTTGTTTTTGCAACTCTTCTTGGTCTAACCCCAGTTCGGACAAGGAAATAGTCACCTGAACATTAGATGTGGTTTCCATGATGAAGCATCAGATGTGGTGTTAACAGTATCTCTGATAAATTGTACTATTTTTTTAGCTATAGATATTACACCGGGCAACTGGAATTCGCGGCTACACAAACGAAATCCGCTTTGATTTCTGTTCGCGCAGTGTGGCGTAGCCATAATTACTTGGCTTGGTAGGCAAGAGGATTTTAAAAGATTAAGGTGTACCGAGTTTTTTTTTAAATCAAATAGGAGTCCCGTAGCATATAACTAGACTAGTAAAAGGTTCGCCATGACCCCACAACTCGAAGCGGCGATCGCCGCCATCCAACTGCTCTCATCTACAGAGCGCCTACAACTACTACAAATCCTCACCCAAATCGATTCCGCCTCAAATTCCCAAACCGATCTCAAAACCCTCAGTAGGGAGTTTTGGCACGGCTGCACGCTCAAGCAGCTACTTGCCACACAAACCCAACCGTTTATAACCTCAAGGATCTCGCCGCTAACTTTTGGCCCGAAGAAGACTCTATTGAGGACTTCCTCACCTTCCTGCGACAGCAGCGCCAAGAGGTAATCTAATCTAATCAAACTCCTATGAGTCTTCTGCTTATCGATACTGACATTGCCTCCTTCATCTTCAAAGGTAGTGACTATGCTTACCCTTACCTACCACTTTTGAGTAGTCAGGAATTAGCACTGTCGTTTATGACCGTCGCCGAACTTCTTCAGTGGGCAATTTTGCGTCAGTGGGGCGATCGTCGCCTTCCAGAGCTAGAGCAATACTTGTCAAATTACCTCATCATTCCAGTCGATCAAACCTTTTGTCGGCAATGGGCGCAGGTACGTGTAGAGCGACAAAGCGCGGAACGAGCAATTTCACCTCAAGACGCTTGGATTGCTGCAACGGCTCTACGCCATGACTTACCCTTAGTCACTCACAACATCAAAGATTTTCTAGGAATTTCCAATTTACGGCTTATTACTCCTTGAACGGGAGAGTGACGATGTTGTGGATCTCCCGTTGGGTAGGCATTGGCTTTCTATTGTATTTTAGCTAGCTAACTGCCGATCGCACTCGATACCCCATTCATAGATCCATTTACAGAAGAAAGCTTAACAAAATCGGTTGCCAAAGGATTGGTGAGTTTGGAATTGCCTGCTACACTTCGCTTATTCTTGGTATTACCTCGTCGCGCACCACCCGCCATCTCGTATTCCTGGCTGCTTTTACCGTAACGGCTGGCAACTCCTAGTAACATTTTTTCTGACATTGCTATTACAACCTGTTCTGCGTTCTTCACGTCATCTGTGAGTTTGTCAATCGTAGATAAAGCAGTGTTGTAGGCACTAAGCTTAGACCGGAGATCGTTAATTGTCATAGTGTAAGCTTGTATAGTCAGTCCTTCGCCAAAGTCAAGTTGTACACTGATAGATTGTAAACTTTCAATCCGGCGTTCGGCTCGCTCTAAAACGTTAGAATTTCTTTTACGACGTGCCATAATGCATCTCTGCTACTAGGGTTATAGTACTGTTTTATACAAAAGTATCTGGGTTGTCATGGGAAAATATCACAAAGAAGTGCGATCGCATTTACAAAAAGTTTAGTTAATTTCACGTAGGATATTTTTATATTTGCGGTAGCGAATAAATTCATAAGTTCATTACAACAAATGCTGCAATGATTTAAGTGTTTGTTATATATCTCAGATAAATTGTTGCAAAGTATTAAGCATTTGGAGCAATTGCTTATACATATATAAGAAATACTTAAGTTTTTGTTATATATCTCAGATAAATTGTTGCAAAGTATTAAGCATTTGGAGCAATTGCTTATACATTTATAATAAATGCTTAAGCGTTTCTTATGAATCATCCAATATTAGCTGCAAACGTTTAAATTTTCACAGTCTGAAGCGTAGATGCGGTGCCCTTCGACAGGCTCAGGGTAAGACCTGCGGTGGGCTGTTCGGTGACGCACTAAGCAGAAAACAGCGATCGCCTATGAACAATAAGGATGTTACGATATCTTTCACCAGCTGAATCTGACTTATGAAATTAGTTTGCTCCCAAAGCGATCTCAGTACAAATCTCTCACTCGTCAGTCGTGCAGTACCCTCACGACCAACTCATCCGGTACTTGCGAATGTGCTACTACAAGCCGATGCTGAAACTAAGCAAGTCAGCTTAACAGCCTTTGATCTCAGCTTGGGAATCCGCACCAGCTTTAACGCAGAGGTATGGCAAGGAGGCGCGATCGCACTTCCTGCTAAATTACTTGTAGACATCACCTCTCGTCTTCCAGAGGGTGAAATCACTTTAGACGATGAATCAGCCCTCACAGGTGCAACATCTGGTGGAGAAGGTTTAATAGTCACACTCACACCCAAGAGTGGACATTACCAAGTACGAGCAATGGGGCCTGAAGAGTTTCCCGAACTACCTATAATTGAAAATACGGAAGTAATCTATCTCACCACCGCCTCATTAATTGAGGGCTTACGCGGTTCCTTATTTGCTACGAGTAGTGATGAAACCAAGCAAGTACTTACCGGAGTGCATTTAACAGTTAAACAAGATACCCTAGAATTTGCAGCTACCGACGGACATCGCCTAGCAGTAGTAGAAACTAGCAACGAGCGTCCTCTAGGCGGAACTAGTCAGCTAGAAGTGACAGTACCAGCTAGAGCATTACGCGAACTACAACGAATGCTAGCTCATAACGCCTCATCAGATCAACCTGTAGCTTTATATTTTGATCAAGGTCAAGTTGTGTTTGCATGGCAAAATCAACGCTTGACTAGTCGCACATTAGAAGGGCAATATCCTGCCTATCGACAACTAATCCCGCGCCAATTTGAGCGACAAGTCACAATTGAACGGCGACAATTTGTCAGCACTTTGGAACGGATTGCTGTACTAGCCGATCAGAAAAATAATATTGTCAAGGTCAGTATTGACAGTGAAGCCCAAGAAATTACCTTATCTTGTGAAGCTCAAGATGTGGGCAGTGGTCGAGAGTCAATGCCGGCACAGATTTCTGGGGAAAATATAGAGATTGCCTTTAACATTAAATATTTGATGGAAGGCTTGAAAGAATTACCATCTTCCGAAATTCAAATGCATTTAAATCAAAGCCTAACTCCAGTAATTTTTACGCCACTAGGCGGTTTGAAAATGACCTATTTAGCTATGCCCGTGCAACTTAGAAGTTAAAAAAACGTAGCGACTTTTAAGAGGTTGTTTTAAAAGTGGTTGGCTGTGATTTTAAGCACTTACTGATCCCCCCTAGCCCACGCCAGTCGCTCCGCTTGGGGAGACCCCAGACGCTCGCAGACTCGCTCTCCGTGGCGCTATCGCTTTTAGCGTCTCCCCAACTCTTGGAGACGCTGCGCGAAGGGAGAAGACTGCGCTGGCTCCCCTTCAAAAGGGGGGAACCGGATCAAAGTCCCCCAATTTATCGGGGAGCCACTGCGCCCTTGCGGTTTCCCGACTTGTACTCCTTAGGAGAACCCGCAGGGTAGCACGTGGCGTGGATTTAGAGGGATCTAGAACGTTTTGCTAACATTACCGTGGCAACAAACTTAAACTCTTATATTCTCAGCAAAGCTGATTTTTAGATAGTCGTCTTCCATCTTTGCCCCTGCTGGTTGTAGTGCTGCTAAGGCTTGTGGTAAAACTAAGTTACGACGGTGGTTCCCAATAGTAATGTTTAATTCGTCTCCGGTTTTACTCAGTTGAACTTGGTTTTTAGGAATACCGGGTAAGTAAAGTTCTAAGCTGTATTGGTTTCCCTCTTGCACGACTCTTAGAGTCGTTTCTTTGTAATAAACCTGAATCGGATCTTCATCTTTATAAAGGGTTTCCTTCAGGCGTT
This sequence comes from Nostoc sp., assembly GCF_054880495.1. NCBI lineage: Bacteria > Bacillati > Cyanobacteriota > Cyanophyceae > Nostocales > Nostocaceae > Nostoc > Nostoc sp. The sequence goes on along the minus strand of NZ_JBTYKD010000025.1, from coordinate 52,657 downwards.
CTAATGCAGCCAATCCGCACATTTCCTCAGAAAAAAGTGGAACTTCTTTCACAGGTAGAGGGTGGAAATTATCATGAATTTCCTGGCGATATTGCTCCTGACTTTCCTTCCAACGTTGGAAAAATGGGTCTTGGACTTCATTGGGAATAATCCGATTAGCTACTATTAAATCTGTTGCAACATTATACAAACTCAGATAAGCATGGGCACGCAGAGACTCTTTAATCACCATCTTTTCGGGATTAGTAACCAGACGCACTGAGGTTTTAGTATTGTCTGTTAATACTTTTTCCAGAGCTTCAATTTGTTCATAAAACTCATAAGGTGCATCCATCACTTCTTTATCAGGTAGCGAAAAACCAGCAATTGGTCTAAAAAAAGGTTCAACCAGAGGCCGAAGTGCCACCGAGATGTTTTGAAATGGTTTGTAAAAACGGCGCATATACCAGCCACCGATTTCAGGTAAACTCAGCAACCGCAGTGCTGTGCCGGTGGGGGCTGAGTCGATAATTAAAACATCAAACTCGCCTTCATCGTAATGGCGTTTCATCCTTACCAAGCCAAAAATCTCATCCATGCCTGGTAAAATTGCCAATTCTTCAGCCTGTATGCCGTCTAAACCCCTTGCCTGTAAAACTTGGGTAATGTAACGTTTCACAGCACCCCAGTTTCCCTCCAGTTCTTGCAGTGCATCCAATTCAGCACCCCACAAATTTGGACGAATTTTTTGGGGTGTATGTCCCAGTTCGATGTCAAAACTGTCTGCCAGGGAATGAGCGGGATCTGTACTTAAAACCAATGTCTGATAGCCTAGTTCGGCACAACGCAGTCCAGTTGCAGCAGCAACGGAAGTTTTGCCCACGCCGCCTTTGCCGGTCATCAAAATTACACGCATAGATGCTTCTGTCCTGCCTGAGGATTTTATTACATTTATTTACATTATCGACTGTTTAACTAATTTCAGCAGAAGTCCCACATCTCACTCTTAGGAGTATGGGACGGCAGTTGCTTTACAGCTATTTTCAGGTATATAGACCACGCGGTAGGGGCACAGCAATGCTCATTGGTGTCAACTTAACGTAGAAGTTAGGCAAGGCATCCTCACCCCCACCCCCTCTCCCAAAATTGGGAGAGGGGAGCAAATTCTCTAGTTCCCCGAATCCCAAGTTGGGAGAAGGGGTTAGGGGATGAGGGCAAAACGCCTTCTCAAAACAAATTTTTTCTTAAGTTGACACCAATGAGCTTTTTCTGTGCCCCTACGATAAATCTATATGTATCAGGGTTTGTGTGAAATGGTATAACCCCCTTCCCGACACGGGAAGGGTAGAAAATTCAAAGTCTCTCTCCTTCTAGGCTACCGTGTACACACAAGTCATCAAATTACCCAAAAATCTTGAAAAACCTCACCCTGGTTCTGCTACGCAAAACCTGTCCCTCTCCTTATTAAGGAGAGGGAAAGATTTACCCTTGGGTAAAGCGAGGGTGAGGTTTTGATTTGTGGGTTGTAGAATCTACACAGTAGCCTTTTAGGAGAGAGATGAAGAAGAGAGGTTTTCCAGATGACCTGAATTGTCAGATGAGTTTACTTTTTATTCCAAAGACTTAAAAATGCTTGAGAGATGACTGGAGTCATCTGACTTTGTAAGTAAGTTAGTGCATCACGATTGTTTTGATTGTTGTCATCATAATAAGTGAACACATTCGTCAGCTTGACAATCTCAGGATTTTGATCATTTGTCCCCCTCCATTTGTTAGTAAGTTTGTATAAAACGTCCTTGGGTATATTTTGTTGTAAATTATTTAAGGCTGCGATGTAAGAAGGATTTTGAGGATTCTTTTGGAATTGGAGCCACAAATCTATCAGCTTAAGTTGGGACTGGGGCTGCGGCTGGGGCTTATTTGCTAGACTAGATTGCTGTAGAATTTGACGCTGTTCAATAGTGGCAATGCCATTTTCAGTTAAACCCTGAGATTTTTGAAATTTCTTGACTGCTAAATAAGTGGCTGGCCCATAAAAAGCCTTGTCTGGAGGAATTTCGGCATTGGTTGCAAAACCGTGAAACTTCAATCTATTCTGAAGCCCTTTGACTGTATCTTCCATTACAGTTCTAGTCTCAGCGTTAGCGTTACCATCTACTAGAAGTTTTTGTGAATACTGTTTCTGAAACCTTTTAATTGCTTCTTCGGTAGGATTATCTGTTAAGGAGTTGTTATTCCGCTTCCAGGGAGCAAATTTAGTGAGATCCGGCTTAGGATCTATCTCAGGAGCTAAATATCCCAGCCCGATCAATATATGACGGATGACTTCAGGGCTATAAACGGTCATGCTTTTTGCTTCCTTTGCGACTAAACTAGCATTTAATGTATCTGGTTTGACAAAAAGTAAGTAAGTAGAAATAAAAAAATCTAACATGTCTTGTTTACAAGGCGTTTCAAAAGTTAAGCGATGTGTGACGACAAGCTGCTTCTGTAGGAGACGTTCGGCGTAGGCGACTACACACCGAGAAAAAGAAAGATGGTTTTAAGTCTTGGTGGGCGATCGCGATCGCTTATTCTCAACTATTGATGATGATACTACGCAATGTTTCCTTTACACCAGCTTGCAAGTGGCTCTCCGTAGTTGTGCGATGCTCTGAAAAATGCCCACCTCGATCAGCAAGCGCAGACTTATGCCCAACAATTGGAGCGATCGCTTTTAACTATTTCACCAACTCATTGCTCACTAGTCAAAAAACCAAACTCCGATTTAATATTCCAGCGATTACCGTCGTGAAGCAGCAGCGTTAATTTGTCAGCATTAAAATCAAAATCCAACTGACGCTTTTTAAATTCTGGCCAAGCAGCTTTAAAGTTTTGCTTTGTTAAATCCCGAAACGCAACCGTTATATGGGGTGCAAAAGGGCGGGTTTTAGAAACCTTGTCAACAATTCCCAAGTTGCCTTCTGTATAAGCCATTAAATCAGCTTGCAAAGTTAAAAGCTCTTGACTTATGACGACATTAATGTATATAACACGGGGCACAAAGGCATCAAACCCCCTGAGTTTAATTACTACTGGCTGTTGTCCACTGGCAAACTCCTTCAAGGATGCTTCTAGCAGTGGCAAGTTAGCATCTGGCCATTCAAAGGGCGGTTGCAGGGTAATATGAGGCGGAGACTTTAGCGCCCCGCTACTAGCATAGCGCTCAGCAAAGTCCTGCTTAATCTGGTTGGCGTAGTCTTGAATGTCTTGCGGTGGTAAAAGGGCGACAAAAAAACGGCTCATTCAATTTTAGATTTTAGATTTTGGATTATTAAGATCATTGCTGTTGAGTATTGAACGGCAAACGCCCAAAGGATATTACAGATGATAATAGATATAGCGGTGCGTTACGGCTGGATGATCTGCGATCGCACCTACATAACCCAAGTTGCTAGTTACAGATTCAGGCGATCGATCGCGACCACTTAAACAATAAAATCCCCTCCAGTGAGAAAATTTGGAGGGGCTGATGTTAAATGAAACAATTGCGATCTATGCTATCATCGACAACCTACTCAAGGCCATTGGACACCGTGAAGATATTCGTTGTGAGATGAGTGATGCAGAAATAATTACTACGGCACTGGTTGCCGCAATGTTCTTCTTTTGTTTATCACAGTAAAGCTTGTGACTATATGAAAGACCATAAACTTACCCTCTGCTTCGCGGTTTACCACTTTTGATTATTTCGTTGATCATTACCGTTATCCAAAATTTTAGGGGTGGTTACAAAACCACCCCTTTATTCCCCTCATATTTAGAATTTAGTTGCAGTTAATTTACTCAGAAATATTAATCGAACTTTCAACTTGAGAATTAGCCAATGTTGGTGCAGAGAAAATCCGCGAGTACAGACTTGATGGTTGCTGATGAGCAACAACTGGTAGAACTTGACGAGCATGGGCGGCTAATTCCACTGCCTTTACATCATAAGTCTGCGTTGCCAACTTGGGATAAAACCCGATTCCGATGATTGGCAGCAGCAAGCAAGCGGTAATAAATATTTCGCGGGGTTTCACATCAGATATTACAGCATCCAAGTGCAACTCTTGACTTTGCTCACCGTAGAATACTTGACGCAGCATCGATAGTAAATAAATCGGTGTCAAAATCACGCCAACGGCTGACAGCAGCACGACTACAACTTTGAAGCTGGAACTGTAAACATCACTCGTGGCGATACCAAGAAACACCATCAACTCACCCACAAAACCACTCATTCCGGGTAAGGCGAGAGAAGCCATTGAACCAATGGTAAACAGAGCAAAGGTTTTGGGCATTACTTTAGCCATACCGCCCATTTTATCCATCATCAAGGTGTGGGTGCGATCGTAAGTCACGCCAGAGAGGAAGAACAAGCTAGCAGCAATCAAGCCGTGGGAAACCATCTGTAGCACTGCACCACTGATACCTAGTTCTGTGTAGGAGGCAATCCCAATCAGCACAAACCCCATGTGGGCAATTGAAGAGTAAGCCAAGCGACGTTTGAGATTGGTTTGAGCAAAAGCACAGCAAGAACCGTAGACAATATTTACTACACCTAAAATCGCTAAGACTGGCGCAAAAGTCACATGGGCATTGGGCAACATTTCCACATTGAAGCGGATGAGAGCATAACCACCCATTTTTAACAACACACCAGCCAAAATCATCGAACCGGGTGCTGATGCTTCACCGTGAGCATCAGGTAGCCAAGTGTGTAAAGGGAAAATCGGTAACTTCACACCGAAGGCTATCAAGAAACCTGCATAAACCAACAATTCCAAGGTTTTGGGGTATTCTTTCATTCCCAGAGTCGCCATGTCGAAGGTGACGGTATCTCCAGAGAATGCCATTGCAAAACCGGCAATCAAGATAAATATTGATGCGGCGGCGGTGTAAAGAATGAACTTGGTAGCGGCATAACGGCGGTTTTGTCCTCCCCAGATGGAAATCAGCAGGTAAACCGGCACTAACTCGATTTCCCACATCAGGAAGAACAACAGCAAATCCTGGGCGACAAATACCCCAAGCTGGGCGCTGTACATCGCTAACATCAAACCATAAAATAATCGCGGCTTGGTGGTAACTTTCCAAGCCGCGAAGATTGCGAGGGTATTTATTAAACCTGTCAGAAGCAGTAAGGGCATCGATAATCCATCAACCCCCACCGCCCAATGCAAACCTAACTGTGGTACCCAAGGATAGTTTTCTACAAGTTGGAGTCTTGAACTTTGGAAGTCGTACTTATACCAAAAGGCATAAATCATCAGTGCAAAGTCAGCGATCGCAATGCCCAAACCATACCACCGGACGGTTCTACCTTCTTTGTCTGGGATTAGGGGGATGGCTAAGGCAGCCACCAAGGGTAAGAGGATTATGGCTGTTAGCCAGGGAAATTCAATAGCATTCATCACTTCTGACAATCAATTTGCTTTCTCGCTTTTAGTTACATTATATGAAGCAATTTTTACTTTTGTAACCTTTATTGAAGTCTAAAAGATTAAATTTTTACTTCCAACAGGAATATATACTCATCGAATGTGAATTTATCAGGATAAATAAGAATAAATACTTATCATATTTTGACTGGTTCCATTTTAAATATAAACTTTTGCAACGTCAACAAAAACGGCAGCTAAAGCCCAATACGCTTGGGTTCAGGCTTAACTCTTTGTCAAAGTCAATTTTTTTAACCAGCTGCCTTCTTTACGAGATGCTGCGCGATCGCAAATCTCAAATCGTTTGACAATTGTTCAAACTTCCCCATGCGATCGGACATCGGGAACGGAGATTGTCTTACAGCTATTTTTAGGTAAATAGACCACGCAGTAAGGGCACAGCATTGCTGTGCCCCTACGACAGATGTGGTGCAAATAGATGAAAACTGCTGTAAACTCAGTAAAGAAGGGGTTGTAATAACCAGGAGTCAGAATTCAGGAGTCAGAATTGGTGAATACTCTACCCATAAAGGGATAAAGTTTTAATCAGGAAGAATATTTAATACTAGTTTTGCGTACACTTTGGCAGGCTCAGTGACCGCCAGGGACGAAAGCGCGTAGCAGGATGAAGTAAGGTTTTAACCAGTTCTCGCATGATAGGTTATGACTGGAATTAATTACTAAAGGCAAGCAAAATTATGTTCACCGATCGCAAAGGGCAAAGAGTACCGAATGTTACTTTCCATACTCGCAATAACAACGACTGGGTGGACGTGACAACCGATGAATTGTTTGCTGATAAGACAGTGGTTGTCTTCTCTTTACCAGGTGCTTATACTCCAACTTGTTCATCAACTCATCTCCCTGGCTACAACGAATTGGCTAAGGTTTTCAAAGAAAATGGTGTCGATAATATTATCTGTATTTCTGTCAATGATGCCTTCGTGATGAACGAATGGGCAAAGGATCAAGAGGCAGAAAATATCACACTAATTCCTGATGGTAATGGTGAATTTACTGAAGGCATGGGTCTGCTGGTAGATAAATCAGACTTGGGGTTTGGGAAGCGATCATGGCGTTATTCTATGCTGGTGAAAGATGGTGTAATTAACCAGATGTTTATTGAGCCAGAAGAGCCAGGAGATCCCTTTAAGGTGTCCGATGCGGAAACAATGCTCAGATACATCAACCCCCAAGCAGTGAAGCCGGAAGTAGTTTCTCTGTTTGCGAAAGTCGGTTGTCCCTTCTGTGCGCGTGCGAAGGCGATGCTCAAGGAACATGGCATCAACTATGAAGAAATTACCTTGGGTAAGGATATCACCACGCGATCATTAAAAGCAGTTACAGGTGCGACAACAGTTCCCCAAGTGTTTATCGATGGTAAATTAATTGGTGGTTCTGAGGCATTAGAAGCTTACTTTGCAGCTAAGTAGGTTTTAGTTGGAGCGCACAACTGTTACCAAAGTCATAATATTTTTTACCGCAGCCTAGCCACAGATCCCCGACTTCTTTGAGAAGTCGGGGATCTTTTTTTCAAAAGTCAGCAGTTAACAAATCTTTAGATGAGAAAATGCATTTTTGCCCAGTTACTAAGTACTGATCATATAAAATTGATTCGGATTAAATTTCCATTTATTTAAAAGAAAATATGTTTGCTAGAATCCGCCGTCTTTTGAGTCAATTTTTTAGTAAATCAAGGACAATCAACAACGAACCACTGAATAAAGTGAGTTTGGTTGTGATTATTTTAATTGATATTTTTATCTTGATTAATGTTTTTACGGGACTGGATGATATTAGCAGATGGTATATCAGCCCGAACCAGGCTTATCCATGTTATTCAGAGTGGCAAGATTACCGGACAAAAACCACTAAAGATAAAGACTATGAAATTGTTAGACTTTCATTGCCAAATAACGCGAAGTATCAACTCAGCTTGCAGCAAAACTATCAACAAGTCGAAGTAGGACATCTGGGTAATGCTTCTAAAACGTGCTTGCAATATGCCAATTACAAAGATAAGATTAACAATCCTGAAAAGCAGCAAATCGTCAAAACGATTGATCAGAAACAAGCGAAAATCACTAGGCTTGAACAAGATGATCGCACTATTAAAGCCCAATATAACTCAACGCTTTTAGAAAGAATTGCCGGTCAGGATCGTCAAGAATCAATTAATCAAGTCAGTGCTGAAAAAGCTAAACAAGCATTAGAACAAAATAATCGCCAAATTTCTACCCTTAATCAAGAAAATTCTACTCTTAAAAATGAACTGCTTGGCAAACCGGAAAGCATTAGTTTTATAGCCTTTCTTAAAGATGACAATCAATTCCGGGAAGTTGATCAAGGCTATCATCAGGCATCATTTTGGTATCCAACTATCCAGCTTGCTTTTCAGTTTCTCTTTCTTATACCATTGATTCTCATTGCCTTATCAGTTCACAAATTTGCCCAAGCAAGAGCATATGGACTCATCTCCCTAATTAGCTGGCATTTACTAGTTATCTTTTTTATCCCATTAATCGTTAAAATATTTGAATTTCTTCAAATAGGTGCAATATTTGAATTTATCTTTAAGATCATTAGCATCCTTTTTGGTGGTTTGCTTTTCCTGATCAGTTATATTTATATCTTGCTGATTCCGATTATTGGTTTTGGAATTATCCAGTTTTTTCAAAAATTTGTCTTTAATGCTAAAGTCCAGACAGCAAGCAGAGTTCAAAAATCATGCTGTGTCAATTGTGCTAAGAAAATTCGACATTTTGATACTTACTGTCCGCACTGTGGTTATAATCAATATATTGAATGCCAAAACTGTCATAATCTTACTTATAAACATTTGTCGTATTGTAAACATTGTGGAATTTCTCAAGATTCCAGTAATTTGTAATCAGTGAATTCGTTTATTAGTCTTTTTAAGTTAGATATGGAAAAAGTGAAAACAGCCTATAAAGAGAGTCAGTCACCTGTTTCTTTTCTGAAAAACCTGTTGATTGCGCGTTGGCGATCGCTCTTACTCCTCTTAATAGGTGTATATTTACCTTTGCAGGTCTTTGAAATCCTGACAGTGAAGATATGGGAGAATCAAGCTGGTTTCCCGTGGGATGTGCCTATTCTGTTAGCAGTTCATTCTACAACAAACCCACATCTGGATGTTTTAGCAGTGGCGCTAGCTAGAATTGGATTGCCTTGGACGTCCATAGCGATTTTAGGTGCGATCGCACTTATATTATTACTTCAAAAACGCTGGCGATCGCTAGCTTATTTACTCACCGCCTCAGTCGGAAGCATCATCATCAACCGCACAGCAAAGGAATTAATGCATCGAGTCCGTCCACAATTATGGCAGTCTATTGCACCTGAGTCTAGTTTTGCATTTCCCAGCGCTCATGCCATGACGAGTATAACTTTGCTAGTAATTTTGCTATTCTTAACTTGGGCTAGCCCCTGGCGCTGGTTGGTTCTCATCTTCGGCAGCTTATATGTAATAGCTATTGCGTGGTGTCGTCTCTATCTGGGGGTTCATTTTCCCAGTGACATTCTCGCGGGTTGGATGGTTGCATTAGGTTGGACAATTGGTGTCAGTATAATTATCAAACCGTATGGAACTAAAGCCAAATGCGTAGATAGCGATCGCTTCGCCAACATCTTTGACGAACGCCCTGAAGATGAAACTACTTTACTCCCTGAAGAAAGAAAGTTGATAACCGAAGAGTGATATTATATCCGCTTAAAAACTTATTATTTAGGCTGACGCACAGACACGACGAAAAGATTTTAATGATAAATTAATTGTCCATCACTAATAAGATAGATTTACATATATAGCAATCGCCAAAGCCGTTAGGAGAGTTGGCGGGAAACGCCCGTTCAACAGCGTACTTTATGATTTTATTGCTGTTCTAAGCTACCTGTCCGTTGCTATAGCAATCCTAAATCATTCGTTAAAAGTTATATCCCCGACTTCTTTGAGAAGTCGGGGATCTGGACATCGATAATTTTCACAAATCAGATAGGAAATAAATTATGATCCTTGAAAAAGGTGATTAATTGAACTTATACTCTGTTGAATTTCTTCTGTCAGAGCAGTTCTTAATAAGTCAAGGGTTTCGGTTGAAAGATTGAGTAATCCCAAAGCATATAATAGGCTAAAAATCCCAATAAATAGAGCCAAAAATCTCCCAAAACAACCGGGATTAATTTCAATAAAACCTAATTTAGATTGCCCAATGACAGCAATCGTTATAAAAACAATTCCTGCTATTAAAAATGTACTATTTGGAGTTAAATCTGTCATTTTCCTCTTAAGATGCCTCAGCCGAAATTTCCTGTTTTTGAACTCCAATATTAAAGCTTTTGTTAGTAGTGAGCGATTTTTTAGTTTATATAATGATTTTCAAGGGCTAGACCTGCCAGCGATGAGTCGATAACGGAGATATTCAACGTATCGACTCAAATCGCTGTTAACGATCTATTTCATCAGCAGATTCAAAACCTGCACCGTAGGCATCGCTAACTCTATAATAATATATTGATATTAAACTAAAAACGGACGCGCCAGAAAAAAGCTAGAAATTGATTTAGCATCTACCGGCTCTCCTTCGAGAATAGCTTTCTCTAATTCTTCGGGAGTTAAAAACACAGTTTCGATATCCTCGTCTTTATCTTGTGGTGGTGGTGTTTCCAGCTTTGACAAATCTCGTGCGAGAAAAGCATAGATAATCTCATCAGAATAGCCGGGAGCTAAGAAAAATTCGCCTAGTTTGTCCCATTTTTTGGCACTATAGCCAGTTTCTTCGGCGATTTCACGCTGTATTGTCTCTAAAGGTTCTTCATTTGGTTCCACAGTTCCCGCCGGAAATTCTAGTATCCGTCCCTGAATTGCAAAACGATACTGGCGCACGAGTACAAGTTTACCCTCTGCTGTCACCGGCACAGCTAAAGCACCACCAGGATGACGAATACATTCCCATTCTCCTTCCGATTTATTCGGCAAACGCAAGCGATTTACTTCAAAATCAAACTTGCGTCCTTTATAAAAAAAGCGTTGTTTCAGCAGTTGTGGTAATTCTCTACCTAATGGCATAGTAAAATCTGATTATCTGTGAATACTGAGGTGAAATCAGCGTTCTTTTAGATTTAAGGATGATATTTTTAATTGCCCATCCATAAATGTACATCAGAACAGTCTACCTCTTTCAGCAGTTCTTTAATAACACACCCAGAAACTGGTTCTATCCAATCTGGGGCAATTTCTGCAAGTGGTATTAACACAAAAGCCCGATCCCGCATTCGTGGGTGGGGAATCTGGAGGTTTGGTGTATCCATAATTAAGTCATCATATAATAACAAATCTAAATCCAGGGTTCGTGGCCCCCAGCGTTCGTGACGCACACGCCCAAATTGTTGCTCAATTCCTAACAAAATTTCTAATAACTGCTGGGCTGTGATTTCTACCTGCAATGTGACGCAGCCATTTAGGTAATCTGGCTGTGGTGGTCCGACGGCTTTAGTTTGGTACCAATTGGATCTGGCTTCTAAGAGAATACCTGGGGTTTGGGCTAAAGTCTCCATAGCTGCTTCTAAAATTGTCTGTGAATCGCCCATATTACTACCAAGGGCAAGGGCGCTTCGTCTGGGCTTTGCTTTGGAGTAGCCAGCAGCAGGCATTGCACTCTCCTTAAGTAAGCTGTTTTCGGGATGTCTTTGCGGATACTTTGCTGTACCTGTTGCAGAAAATGTCAATAGTTTTTATCTTCCTAATATTTATCATAATTACAGGATTTTTACAAAATTAAATTCACGAAATCTAAAAAACATTATTTTATGGTGAATTTAGTTAATTATTTATAGGATATTATACTAACAGAATGGTAGTGCAGCTAACCCCAAAGTTGATTGATGGTGCGTTAGATAGTTTTTACTACTTTGAGCGAGGAACTGACGTGGGGAAGCTTACCTCCTGGTTCAAGCGAAGACCAACTAATTTGTGTGACTCTGGACAAGGAAGAACGAATGAGAGCAGCTAACCACCAAGACATCTGGCGCAGGCGAGGCAGTTACCGAGCAAAATGAAAATTTTCCCATCTAAGATTAAGGTCAATCAGTCAACTGGCGGTAAACCACTCTATCGTCGCTTATGGTTTTGGGCAGGCTTGGGTGTAGGTGGTGGGATAGTTGCCTTGATCTACGGCATCAGTATAATAGATCGGACTTTGCCAGATCAGGCGGAGTTGAATGCTGTGCTGAGAGAGCAAACACTGACCATCAAAGCTGCTGATGGCACCATATTAAAACAACAAGGTGAAGCAACCAGAGAAGAGTTAAAGCTGGAACAAATACCAGATAATTTAAAAAAAGCTTTTATCGCCTCAGAAGATAGAAGATTTAAACAACATAACGGAGTTGATCCGCAAGGGATTGTGAGAGCGAGTTTGAATAATTTGCGATCGCAAGGTGTGGTCGAAGGTGGTAGCACCATTACTCAACAGCTAACGCGGATTCTCTTTTTGAAACAAGAACAGACAATCTGGCGCAAACTCAAGGAAGTCCGCCTTGCACAAAAAATGGAGCAAGTATTAACCAAAGATCAGATTCTAGAGCGTTACCTAAATCTGGTTTATTTGGGATCTGGAGCTTATGGTGTGGCAGATGCAGCCTGGGTATACTTTAGTAAATCACCCGATCAGCTTTCTTTAGCGGAAATGGCAACGATTGCTGGATTAGCTCCCGCCCCCAGTTTGTATGCCCCAGACAAGAATCCAGTAGCGGCAAAACGGCGGCGCAACTTGGTATTGCAACGGATGCAAGAAGATGGAGTGATTACAGGAGAACAAAGGCAGACAGCGCTTCAGGAGCCACTAACCCTCAAAAGCAGTTTACCTAAGCGAATGCAAGCAGAATCACCCTACTTTACCAGCTACATCCAAAAAGAATTGCCAAAGTACGTTTCCCCGGATGTGCTAAAAAGCGGAGGTCTAGTAGTGGAAACCACACTGAACCCAACTTGGCAGAAGGTGGCAGACGAGGCAGTTGCTAAAACACTGCGAAATCAAGGACGCTGGGAAAACTTTAAGCAAGCCGCAATGGTGGCCATTGACCCCCGGAACGGTGAAATTAAAGCAATGGTTGGGGGAAAAGACTTTGGTAATAACCAGTTTAATCATGTTACTCAGGCACAACGGCAGCCAGGATCGACATTTAAAGGGTTTGTCTATGCGACTGCGATCGCTAGCGGTAAAAGCCCCTACGATAGTTACGAGGATGCACCCTTTGTCGTAGATGGCTATGAACCGAAAAATTATAGTGAAAACTTCCACGGTTCAATGACCATCCGCGATGCCCTCACCCGCTCTGTTAATATTATTGCGGTAAAGGTGTTGATTGATGTGGGATTTACGCCAACGATTAAACTTGCCCATGATATGGGGATAAAATCCGAACTTAAGCCCACCTACTCTTTAGCACTCGGCTCAAATGAAGTCAATCTCCTAGAGTTGACCAGCGCCTATGGCAGTTTTGCAACTCAAGGATTGCATACAGAGCCTCATGGTATTAGCCGGATCATCAACCGTCAAGGCAAAGTTATCTGGTCAGCTCATTTCAAGTCTCAACGCGCCCTTGACGCTGATAGTGCCGCGATCATGACTTGGATGCTACGCAATGTCGTAGAAGCTGGGACTGGTGGTGCTGCTCAATTAGATAATAGACCGGTTGCTGGCAAAACCGGCACCTCCGACGAAGCCCGCGATTTATGGTTTATTGGCTACATTCCCCAGATGGTGACAGGGGTCTGGCTAGGTAACGATGATAACCACCCCACAGACGGCAGTAGTGGCAGTGCAGCTTACACTTGGCACGAATTTATGGAAAAAGCGGCAGAGGGGATGCCCGTAGAAAAGTTTCCCAAACGACCAAACTTAGAAGGTCGCAAAGGCACCATAAAAGCTCAGTCCATCAAGCCTAAACAAATGCTGAATAGTTCTATTCACTCTGATGATGACTCAGAAGGGGAAAGTTCGAGAAATTCTAATTCTGAGGATAACGGCTCATCCAAAAGACGTAGAAGCAGGAGGAGCTATTCTGAAGATGAACAGCAATCTAGCGATTATACCCCAGGACGGAGAAGGCGCGATCGCAGCGAAGAATCAAGTTCCAGGAACTCTTCCTCAGAATCATCTACTCCACGGCGGCAATCTAGAAGAGTAGAATCTGATTCTCCCCCGCCTCGAAGAATTCGGCGAGAGTTGCCTCCGGCAAATAGTTCCGGTTCTTCAGGTTCTTCATCACCACAGCCATCCTGGCGAGATAGGCTTAGACCTCCTCAGTAATAACAATTTTAAAATTCAAAATGACACTCGCAGACTCGCTCTAAGCGTTCGCGTGGCTATGCAGTTGGCGAACGCGGGAACGTGTCGCAGACCATTGGTGTCAACTTAACGTAGAAGTTAGGCAAGGCATGCTTTCGAGGTTTGACCCTCACAAGAACAGCCCCTCGACCAATTTTGGGAGAGGGGAGCAAATTCTCTAGTTCCCCTTCTCCCAAGTTGGGAGAAGGGGTTAGGGGATGAGGGCAAAACGTCTTCTCAAAGCAGATTTTTTCTGAAGTTGACACCAATGGTCGCAGACAAGCCTCTCGAACGCGAGTGCGTCTCCCCTTGGGAGAAGAGAAGGCTTTACGCTGCGCTAACAAAATTCAAAATCAATACCTTTGTCAATTTACGAGGGTTCAACACCTGTAGAAACAGAAGGTAATTTTTATAGATTTTCTCGTGTGCGTTTTGCTTGTATTAATTTTTATAGTTCACCAATTTCATCTATGGTATAAAACTTCGGGTTAGGTTCAGCGTTAATTTTATCCATTAGAGGGTGAAAAGCTTCTGTATCATTACGATTCTCTAATAAATAACGTTTTAACTCTATTTTACTCATTGCTGCAAACTTAGGCTTGGTCATTCGTCGTATCTCCATTCACCATTTCGGTTAATTACAATACCTGTTTCTTCTCCAGCCAAGATATAGACGTCTGCTGTTCGTTCATCTAATCTAACTATAAAGATAGGTAGTAGAAATGTTGTGAGATTTTGGCAGAGGATAAAACAAATCAGATTTTATTTGGGTGTAGGATACCTTATCAAGGTTGACTTACCTTTTTGATAGCCGCATCACACCACATCCTGACAGCTTCTTCCATTGCCTCGCTGTTACCTATTTCTAATTCAAGAACTAGATGTTTGAAATTTTTAACTAAATCCTTGGGCAGATAGGCAGCACTTTGGGTGTAATCGCTGTGGGTGCGTTTGTTAATTCGAGTTTCCATGATGAAAAAAGTGAATCTGCTGTTATGCTAGCACACTAGCTCATTGAAAATTAAAGACATTTTCAGACGGGGATTTAAGAATTGGGCATTGTGCATGAGAAGAAACTTGTTCAATAATTTTCCCCCTTGTTCCCCTTGTCTCCCCCTGCCCTTCTAACCCTTTACTCTTTCCCATGCAATATCAAGTTGCTTAAACTAAACTACGGGGGGATGTTAGGTGATACGCTCATTTTATAGTGTATTAAATACTGTTGCATAATCTTGGAGAATATACTCATGGATTTATTGATGCAAGTAGCAGCACCAGCTATAGATGCTGCTCCTCATTTTCCCTTCGCTTTCACCTTGGTATATGTCGTTGGTTTTATTGCTGCTGTAACCATTGGTTCAATAGCTTGGTACAACTCGAAACGCCCCGCAGGTTGGGAAAGCAAAGAGCGTCCTGATTTTGTGCCAAAAGTTGATAAAGAAGAAACTCCGGGTCTGGGTGAACCGAAGTCAAAGTAGTGATGAGTGCTGAGTTTAATAACCAAACTTAAAAATCATCTAGAGACGCGATTCTTCGCGTCTTGTCAACTCATAACTCAGTGTTAGTTTTGCACTTCAACCCAACGGCGGTAAAGCTTTTGAATTTGTTTAAGAAGCAGATTGTGATCTGATTGCTCTGAGTCATTCGGCTTCGCTATATCCTGCAATTTGGTCAGGAGTCTGGCTTCTTCGACGGCAACTTCACCATCGCTATAAATTAAGCCACTGATGGCTTCAATCAGATTTTCACAATCTTCAAGGCTGGGGCGATCGCCTAAATACTCCCGCACCCAGTCATAGCATTCTTTTGGCTCTACAGGAACTAATTCGTACAGCCAAGGCTTAATTTCTGGATCGTTAGCCAAACCCTTTGCTTGAGCTATTTCGCGCAGATATTGCCGTTCTTCTGGCTGGATTTTACCATCAATCCAGGCTGCTCCAATCAGGATTTTAACTAAGTTTTTTACATTGGAAGGGGAAACCATTGCTGACTCCTCTGGTAGATTCAGTCCTCCACAAAATCGTACAATCCCAAACAGTATTCACGCGGAATTATTGGTTTTTCTTAAGCGCACCATAAAAAAGCCATCCATGTCTTGTCGATGGGGCCAAACTTTAAACCAACCTTGAGGCGTGCTATAGGCAGAATCAGCAAACGCAAGACCTTTGGGAGACTCAATTTGCCAATCAGGTGACTCAGCTAAAAATGCCGAAATCACTTGTTCATTTTCTGCTGGATGCAATGTACAGGTAGCATAAACTAGTACACCACCATGTTTGACAAAAGTAGAAGTATGTGTTATTAATTCCTTTTGCAGCACCGAAAGTTCTCGAACAGATTCTGGTGTCTGTCGCCAACGCGCATCAGCATGACGGTGCATGGTTCCCAAACCAGAACATGGAGCATCGAGTAATACGCGGTCTGCGGTGTTTTTAAATTGGCTAAAATGACGACTGTCGCCAGTGCAAAGTTGAATAGATTGTAAATTCAGCCGTTGAGAATTTTCTTGGAGTTTGCGAAGACGAGAAGGAGTGCGATCGCAAGCCCAAATTTTCCCTTTATCTGCCATTAACTCAGCGATGTGGGTTGTTTTACCTCCTGGTGCAGCACAAGCATCAATTACCACCTCACCTGGTTGGGGGTCAAGTAAATGACCTACCAATTGGGCGCTACTATCTTGTACAGTCCACCAACCCTCTTTGAAACCCGGTAGTTTTTGAATTGATCCAGCACTACCAATCAATCGTAAAGCTTGGGGTAAATGGGAAATGCGCCTCACCAAAATACCAGCAGATTGTAAAGCCGCCTCAACTTCTTCAATTGAAGTGCAAAGTGGGTTGATTCGTAAGTCAATTGTTGGTGATTGGTTCATCCATTCACAGAGTTGTTCTGTCTCGGCTAAACCCAATTGTTCTAACCAAACTTGAATAATCCAGTCAGGAAAGCTGTGTAAAATGCCCAAGCGTTCCACTGGGTTTTCTGGAAGTTGTAACGGATCTGTTTTTATCTTCTCTACAAGGCGGATATACTGGCGTAATAAACCGTTAACAAAACCTGTGAGTCCAGAAAAACCGTTTTCTTTAGCGAGTTGGACGGTGGTATTAACAGCAGCTGAAGCGGGAATACGCTCTTGATAGCGCAGTTGGTAGAAGCCCAGATGTAAGATAGTGCGGAGGTCTTGGGGTTGTTGGTCAGATTTCTTTTTAGCGAGTTGATCAATGAGAGTATCAAGAGTGCGCTGCCTTCTGACACTCCCATAAATCAATTCTGTCAGCAAGCGGCGATCGCAATCAGCCAAATTAACTTTTTGCAGCACTCTATCTAGGGCAACATCAGCATAAGCCCCCTTATGAACATCTCGCAAGGCAATAAAAGCTAGTTGACGGGCGTTTGTCATGGAAACAAGAATCAGGAGTCAGAAAGCTTTTGTATTCTAACTCCTGTACAGATGCGATTAATCGCGTCTCTATCGAGTCAGATACGGGTCTACAGTGGCGATTTCAAACTCACATGCTCTAGAAACTTCTTCTGCTGGTAATTTTCCAAAGCTGATTAATGGTAAATAAGTTGGGTTTGCCATCAGTTCTTTTGCTAATAAGAACCCAGTAATTGTCCAAGTTTGATATTTCCTAGCTTGTTTCCCAATCAGTCGCCCTTTCTTGCCATCGTAATATTCTGGCCATTCATCTGCAATCAGGCGTGGTCGAGCAATTTCAATAGCCTTTTGTGCCAGACTTGTTTTGTTAGTTTTCACAGCGGCCGCAGCCAACATCCACATTAAAACCGGCCAACTACCAGCATTATGATACGACCAGGGTATATTTTTGGGGTCGCATCCAGTTACAATTCTGTACTCTTCATTTTGCAAAGCTGGGAAACAAATTTTCATTGGCATATCTCCCACCAAGTCATCCCATCGTTCCTCAATCAGAGTCATAATCGCTTGTGACTGTTCTTCGGTGGCTAAGTCTGAAATAATTGCCATTAAATTTCCGAGTGAAAAGAAGCGAGTATCTAACTGCGACGGACCAACATTACCTGCTAGATAACCACCTTTTTTGGGCAGCCACTTATCTAATTCATAATAGGGAACAGAATCTACATATATGTTGAACAGATTAACAGCACCCTTGCCATATTCTTCACTTTTGAAGTGATAAATTGCATTCAAGCGATTAATATCTATCCAATAATGCTGGCGAATATGAGCGCATAAAAGAGGCAACCGATTATCAATCGCTTCAACAATATCAGAATTTCCTTGACAAATTAGCAGTTCACGAGATGCCCGCAATGCCGTGTAAAAAAGAACTTGTAGTTCTAGAGGATGCCCATAAATGCCCATACGACGGTCAATCATACAAGCACCATCTGGAACCAACAGCGTTGGGTACATATCAAAACGATTCGCCAAGCAGATTTCCATGATTAACCTGATCCCATTTTGGAATTCAGGTTTATAGGCTAGAGAAAAATCATCTGTAGCGACTACATAAGCACGCAATAAAATAATCCACCATAGGCAAGAATCTACAGGTGTAACTCTAGCGATCGCATGTTCACCAAAATCTGCTTCTAAATATTCTTGCCCATTTTCTGATACAACTTTAAAGCTAGCTGGGATTAATCCTCGTCCCGGCTTATAGGCATCTAATGCTCTTTCTTTAGGCTGTAACTTTAAGGTTTCTTCTAAGAAATTGCGAACAATATCTGTTCTACCTTTGATCAGAAAAATTAGACCTGAAGAGACAAAATCCCGGACAAAGCACTGGTCATAATTAAGCGCCTCTACAGATGCATCATAAGCGGCTACCGTCCCAACGGGGCGTCCTTGATAGTAGAGAATTGACTTTTCTAGCGCTAGCCACGCTTCTTCCACTTCTTTTAAATTTTCAGTAGTTTCCAATTCGTTTAGGTGCATCGCCAGAATAACTCCATAAGGGTTGTGAATTTGCGGTAGATGCGTCTTCGTTTATTATTTTTGCTATTCTCAGCATAGCAAAAACGATTCTTTGAATAGCAAATATAATTGAGAGAAACATTAATCAACTAACAATGAATAAACCTGCTGACAATTATGCAGCTTTATTGTTAGTTAATTTGTTTATGATCGATTACTCTTTTGGTTAATTTTGTTGTTCTTCAACGCCAGCAGTAATATGATTCTTCAAAACAGTCACACAAGATATATTTCTAGATTATTTATTATTCCCTTTGATGTCTGGAATCTTTGCTTTACCAAGCAAAAACATATCTTCAGTACTGTTTAAGGTTTGCGTGAAGTTAAAACTGGTTGCAGTATATTTACTTGAGCAGGATTAGTTTTTGACAGTAAGATGTCAGATTTACCCCATAATCTAATAATTTATAACTTTTTATCAGAATATGCAAGATAACTGCTTGAAAAATTTAAGATATCAATACTTTTGAAGAGTTGTATATTCTACCCTAATGAGAGTAGCTTGTCATCAGAGATTGTGCTATCAGTTTAATTCAGTTGGTAACTTATTTATCAAAGTTAATATCTTTGTAACTGTTTAACTGCTCCTGGAATTCTTTATAAGCTTGATTAATTGGTTGACAATTCAGGTCATCTGGAAAAGCCTACGAAAGACCTAACCCCCTAGCCCCCTTCCCGACATGGGAAGAGGGAAAATTCAAAGTCTCTCTCCGACAAGGAGAGAGATGAAGAAGAGAGGTTTTCCAGATACCGTGAAATGCCTTCAACTATAAACCTTTGCTCTTTAGCCAATTCATAAACAGGTCAGCGATCGCTAAGTTCCCGTGTTCAAGCATTTGCAGATGACCGTGGCCAGAGAGTCCAACTTCAGGAAGCCAAATAAAATCACCCCGGAAGTATTTTGCAGTTTCTGCATCTGTCTCACGAGGATGGCGCGGGTCTTGGTCGCCTGTAATCACACATATGGGAATATCAAATAGTATCTGAGGGTCGCAAATATAAAGCCCTCGTCCTTCAACATTTCTGCGTTCATTGCTAATCCGCCCACTCTCAGCGACCAAACTGCAAAAGTAATTTTCAAATGCCTCTTGCGGAAAAGTATCTGAATTGGTGAAATACTTTTTAGTATCTTCACGCGACTGGATACGCGGACGGTCTTCGGGAAAAGCCAAAGAAGAGTTTTTTGTGATAACTGGTAATAGATTCGCTGGTGGCCCTGGTGCAATGCCTATAATAGCTTTAACAAGTTTGGGATGAGTTTGTGCCGTCTGCCAACCAACGACACCAGACATACTGTGGGTAAGAATCACAGCCGGGCCAATCTGTTCGAGTAGCGCCACTGTAGCATTGATTACCCGTTTATATGACATCACAGGGAAGTCTGGAACAAAGCCCGACCGACCATGCCCTGGCCAGTCAACAATATAGGTTGGGCAGCCTTTTTCTGCCAGATATGCTGCCCAACCTTGGCGATTATCAGGTGTTTTGACAAAGCAAGTACCTGTATGAAAGGCGCCATGCAAAAGCACAATAGGAACTGAATTTTGGTCTTGACTCGGCCGGTAATATTGAACGTACATTTGGTACGGAATAGCACCAACGAAGAATTCTGTTTCAGTGTATGAATTCATTTTGAGAACAGACTTAAATCTTTACAGCAATGTTCGTTGTTCACTCGCTACAAAAAACTATTAACTGAAGTTTTGATAAAAATAAGAAGTATACATTGGTTACGTAACCGCAATTTTCACCATGAACCAATTTGGAATTACCTGCAACTTGACAATATACATAGTGATATTTATTGTTTTCTCAATTGGGTTAATCCAAAAGTTAGTGCTTGGCTCAGAGAATATGACCGATTTCCACAAGTATATCTAAATACATCAACACTACTTGAATAAATGAAGGTTGCTCGAAATAAAAGATGGTGATTTGCTTAAAAACATCAATCAAATTTTTGGGCTGCACTGGCGCTAGGTGCTGGTGTGCATTACTTCCCCATGTTCGAGCTTATCTGCCAATATACGCAAAGCTAATGCTTGAACTCTAGCAACTGCTTCTTCTCGTGTCTGTCCATAAGCCAGTACACCAGAAAAACCAATCACTTCAGCTAAAAAGTGTCCATCCTCTTCTTGTTCAATTTCTATCGTGAAGTTCATAGCCAGTGAAGGTATTGTAATAAAAGCGATTCCTAAAATAAAACAAAAAATTTATATGACCTCAGTTGATTCTAGCAAGCACAAAAAAGCCAGAGCTATCAAACCTACCAGCCGCCGCCCTGCGAAAGAACTCTGTAGCGAGTGCGGACTATGCGATACATACTATATTCACTATGTCAAGGAAGCCTGCGCTTTTATTAATCAGCAAATAGGCGAACTTGAAGCAGAAACGCACACGCGATCGCGCCATCTTGACAACCCCGATGAACTCTACTTTGGTGTTCACCAAGACATGATGGCGGCGCGGAAACAGCAACCCATCAAAGGCGCACAATGGACGGGTATTGTTAGCAGCATTGCCATTGAAATGCTCAATTGCGGCTTAGTTGAAGGTGTCGTCTGTGTGCAAAACACCAAAGAAGACCGCTTTCAACCCATGCCTATCATCGCCCGTACCCCAGAAGAAATACTAGCAGCGCGAGTAAATAAACCAACACTTTCGCCTAATCTTTCTGTGTTGGAACAGATAGAAAAATCGGGGATGAAGCGGCTATTAGTGATTGGTGTTGGTTGCCAAATCCAGGCATTACGAGCCGTAGAAAAACAACTTGGTTTAGAAAAGCTGTATGTTTTGGGTACGCCCTGCGTAGATAATGTTAATCGCGCCGGGCTGCAAAAATTCTTAGAAACCACTAGCCGATCGCCTCATACAGTTGTGCATTACGAATTCATGCAAGACTTCCGGGTTCACTTCAAACATGAGGATGGCTCATCAGAAACAGTACCTTTCTTTGGCTTGAAAACAAACCAACTCAAAGATGTCTTTGCCCCATCCTGTATGAGTTGCTTTGATTACGTCAACTCCCTAGCCGATTTAGTCGTTGGCTACATGGGCGCACCCTTCGGCTGGCAATGGATTGTAGTTAGAAATGACACTGGTAAGGAAATGCTAGATTTGGTGAAAGACCAGTTAGACACTCAGCCGGTGATGTCCAAAGGGAATCGTAAGGAAGCTGTACAGCAAAGCATTCCCGCGTACGATAAAGGCGTTACCCTCCCTATGTGGGCAGCAAAACTGATGGGTGTGGTGATCGAAAAAATCGGCCCCAAGGGTTTAGAATATGCGCGGTTTTCGATTGATTCTCACTTTACTCGGAATTATTTGTATGTGAAGCGGAATCATCCAGAGAAATTAGAAGCGCACGTTCCAGAGTTTGCCAAGCGTATTATTGAGCAATATAAATTACCAGAGTAGTGTATCGCGTTTGTGTGAAATATATCTGAGCCTGCTTTTGCAGGCTTTTTAGCCAAATGGCGATCGCTGGGCCAGCACCACCCACTAATCCCAGGATTGTCACATAGCGTAGCTCTTTTGGAACTACCTGCATCACCGTTGCCACACTGCGGCGAAATGCTTGGAATGGAGAAATTTCAATTATTTGCATCATGTTTCAAAGTAGCAAATAATCGCAGAATTCCCCGATATTGGGATCTTAATTTAAATGATCGGCAAGTGCGATCCCACGTAGATGTCCACAGTATGCCCAATAGACATCTCCAGAAAAGAATGTAGAGACGCGAAATTTCGGGTCTTTACAAGGGTTTCGGTGAACGCATAATTAATTTGCGGATTTGATAAATTAACGATCTTCACTATAAATAAAAATATAATCATTATCTATCTCTATATCGGGATATAGAGTAGTTAATTCTTCTGTTATGTGGCAGTGGTAATTTTTTATAGGAATTTCAATAATTTTATTACGTATTAATATAGCGAACAAATATTGAAACAATGAAATACTACGAGGAATTTTTTGAGATGGAGTCGAGTTAATTTCCGTTTTTATCTTTTCAATAATTTCTTGAATATTGTTTTCTTGGTTTGCATCAACAGCAAGACGATATAAGTTATCACAAAAACGATTCATATCTTTTGGCTGTAGTTCATCAGGAATTTTGCCTTGTTTAAATAGCTTGTTAATTTCACTGGCTAACTTACGTTTTATTTTTATATCGGGATAATTATTTTCTTGAATAATAAGAGAGGTTTGTTCAAAAGCCAAAATAAGCGTATCTAGTTGTTCAACATTTGCTTTAATTTGTGCTGCTAAACGTAATTTTTTCCAGTCAATTTCAGGGTTTTTATATACCAGATCATGAGTTGAAACTGACCATGCGTGTTCAAAAGCACTTTTAATCTGAACTTCAAAAATAACATTATAAATACTTAATTTTTCATCTATATTGATGGCATCATTTTTTTTGACTTTAGCATATACTCTAGTGGAATCAAACCTAAAAACATCTGGTGCTTTTTTATTTTGTCCTCTTTAGTATTATAGTTTTGTTTGTATTTAATCTATCGTAGCTATTAACTGGCTTTTCTTTTCAACGAGATTCAATCGAATTAATTTCAAAAGTACTTAATTATGCTATACCAATTCTTTATAAAACTTCACAAAATCAGGCTTGGTGAGACAAGGGGCTGAAGCCTCTTGTTCTATGCAACCTCACACTTAATCGGTATTATGGCAATCCGATTTGATTACTGAAGTTACTTCGTATAGGCAGGCAATAGGCACTGTTGCAATAGAAAAGAAGGCTCTTCAATTTTTACTGAGTTTTTTCAAAAATCAAATAGGAGTCCTATATAACAATACCTTCGCTAATTTACAAGCCTTGATATAGAAAAAACCTAAGATTTTACACGCTTGTTTTTGCGGGATGGCAAAAAACTGAGCCAACAAAATCCTGTATGGTTTGTGTGGAAGTAATAATGAAAGTCGTGTACGTCTGGACTGGGGTTTTATGTTTTGCCTAATAATCAAGCATGGTCTTGTGTTGGGCTATTTCGGCAAAAGCTAGACTACTTCTTTTTTTGGCTAAGGTATTGAAATCAGCCCCTGCAATTAAGGCTGATTAGAACTCCCCTCTCCGTTGCGGAGAGGGGTTGGGGATGAGGTTATGCCGGATAAATCCGCAAGCGGCGATTTGGTTCTTCGCCAAAACTATGCGATTTGAGGCGATAATGTTCTACCAACTCATGTTGCATTTTACGGACTTGGGGAGAACGCGGCAATAACTCGACTGGCTGTCCTTTCGGAATCACAATTTGCTCAACTGCAAGTCTAGCTTCTTCCAAGGCATCCATCTCATCATCACTACCATTGTGCAAAAATAGTTGCAGTTCTAAGTCATCGGCCATCTCTGGATCGTCGATGTTCAGCAACCGCCGCAAACCACGGGTAATTTGGGGAATGGTGCTGGACTTAATCACGTGGATCGGTACATGACGAGCTTTGGCCATTTGGCGTAATTTGGCGTGGTTTTTGACGTGCGATCGCAGTGCTAAAATTGCATCAGCACTATCTATGTCTTTTGTCAATACCACGGGCAAAGTTAGCACACTAATTACCTGTTCGAGTTGGTGGCGGCTAACCCCGTATGGGTAAACGTGCAGTGGCAAATCTTCACCATTTGGCCCTGGCTGTCTGATAGCAGCATCCAAATCAATGCTCTCAGAATAATTGAAGGATTCATCCAGCAAGCGATCGAACTCACTGCGTCCAGTCACCCGCTCTACAGGCAATTGCGGCAGTGCTACCATTTGTCCAGATGAACGCCAGCCATTGGAACCATTAGACTGTCGTGCCGGGGGAAAAGATTCTTCCACTGTCGCTAGCTGTCCACCGCGACCGTTGACAACAGCTAACTGCCTTGTAACCGCAACTTTACCGTGGTCATCAACGCTTCTTGTTTGTGGGTTAGGCTGACGCCCCCGCAACAGATTATCTACTGTGTCAGCAACACTTTCGTGTACTGTCCAACGCTGCCGTTCCAACATTTCCACAGCAATTTCAAAGGTAGGAGGGGCTTTACGCTCCAAAACAGTCTTTTGAGAGCCTCGCCGTCTAGCTTCATCGTCTCCCAGTGTCACAGCTTGGATACCCCCAACTAAATCAGCCAGGGTAGGGTTTTTAATCAGATTTTCGAGCTGATTCCCGTGGGCAGTACCTACCAACTGTACACCCCGTTCCGCAATGGTACGAGCCGCTAAAGCTTCCAGTTCCGTGCCAATTTCATCAATAATGATCACTTCTGGCATATGGTTTTCCACTGCCTCAATCATCACCTGATGCTGTTGTTCTGGATGAGCCACTTGCATCCGCCGAGCGCGACCAATGGCGGGGTGGGCAACATCACCATCCCCAGCAATTTCGTTGGAGGTGTCAATAATCACCACTCGCTTATGCAGATCATCCGCCAAAACACGGGCAATTTCCCGTAAGGCAGTAGTTTTGCCCACACCTGGACGCCCTAGCATGAGAATCGATTTACCAGTTTCTACCAAATCGCGGATCATCCCAATGGTTCCAAATACCGCCCGACCAACGCGACAAGTCAAGCCAATAATCTTACCCGTGCGGTTGCGGATGGCGCTGATCCGATGCAAAGTTTGCTCAATTCCTGCCCGATTATCTCCGCCAAAGATTCCGACTCGTTGAATGCAATCATCTATCTGTTCTTGAGTAACAGGTACTTCGCTCAGATACTCCGCTTGATTGGGAAAGCGAGCCTCTGGGCGACGACCTAAATCCAAAACCACTTCTACTAAACTATCTCGTTTGGGATGACTCTCTAGTGCTTGTTGCAGGTCTTCGGGCAAAATGTCTAATAACTTTTGGAGATCGTCTGTAATCGTCATGCTTTCTATGGTGACGTTTTTAGAGATAGCGAGGACATTTGCGTGCAGGAGAACCCGCCCTGGGTAATTTTCAAAGAACGAGCGATTAACGCTCCTGCTGTGATTTGATCTGGGAAACGAGAGAATGGGCAAGTTCTACAGCTTGCCAAAGTAATGTATCATCTTCTTCTAGGCTACCAGTCGCTTTAATATTGGTGTTACTTCCCTCCTTATTCTCTAACTGTTCGAGAATCGGTGACAGCAGTACACGGGCGTAGCTACCGTAGGCGACCCCGGCAATTTTGGATTTTGGACTTTCCTGCGGAACGCTACGCGTAGCTTGCTTCTCCGTTCGCGGAGCGTCTCGTAGAGAAGGAGTAGGGCTACGCTCAGTCGAGCGATTTTGGATTTTAGATTGGAGATTGGTGTCTTCTAATCCAAAATCTAAAATCGGCAATCTAAAATCGTTGAGCAGTCCCATCGCCTTTAACTTAGCAACGGTATAGCTATTAGTGCCGCCTGCTAACTGCACATATCCCGGTAACTTAGCTGCCAAAACTTTTTGCCCTAATTTCACCGCAGCTATTGTGGTCCCATCGCCGATATCCCCACTCATGGGACGACCGTCGGTTTGCCAAATTAAAGCACTCTTGAGTGGGGCAATCAGGTCATATAGTGCTCTCAGGTAGTCAGTCATCCCCTCGCCATCAGGACAGCTGATAGCTAGTAACTTTAGTTGATCAGCCCACGGTGAAATTGCTTGCCATAATTGCTCAAATTCTGCCAACCGCCCAACTTTTGTATGGATTTCTACGGCATCAACTCCCGTTGACATTACCAATGGCGCGATCGCTCCTGGCGTTGACATATATGAACTTGTATAAATTATACCAGATGGACAAACTGGTATACAACGACCGCAGCCGTAGCACTTTTGTGATAATACTCCCGAAAATTCTTCTTTTATACTGTTAAACACGATTGCTTGTGCCGGACAAATCCGTTCACAGGGTCTAGGGCAGTCTGTAGGACACTCAGTAGGATTAAATTCTGCTTTCCGAAAATGAGGATCTTCTCCATCGTTCAGGCTGACCATCAAAAAGGGTGAGTTGCCTTTGTAGTCAAAGCCTCGCTTTTGGGCATCCTTAGCAAGAGTTCTGGCTACTTGCAGCGCTGCTTGCGCCGATGCAATCACTGCTGGATCAGCTGCGACATCTATGCAGTCAGCGCCCGCCAAAGTATAGGCTAACGTTAAACTTCTGACTGCCGGCAAATGCTGGAAGCTGGCTCCGCAGATCAGCTTGAACCAGTCACCTTGTTTGAGAGATTGTAAAGGGGCGAACAAATCAGTCACATTTCTATTATGCGTTTATGCAACTAAAAATAGTAGTGTGTAATCAAGAAAAAATCCTGATTTCCTAATTAAGGGACTTCCAAGTAAAAAAATATCCAATTTTGACCTCAAACTCAAGAATAATTAACACAAGCGATCGCTCCTACTGCTCAAAGAGAGTTTTGTCCGTTATATTTCTTAATATAAACTTCATCTAAGTTTATCAGCGTAGTTTTCGCCCTCACCCAAAATCCCTCTCCCATATCTGGGAGAGGGATTTTGAAATTCTGGCTCCCCTTCTCCCAAATCTGGGAGAAGGGGTTGGGGGATGAGGGCAAATCTTTTTCATCACTGAAGAACTACAGGTTTCAAGATAGACGTGGTTTAGTTATGAATATCCCCACTTACCTACTTATGGAGACGAGATGTTCTCACTTAAGGCTCAGGTTGGTCTATGGGAATTTCGATCGCAAACTCTGCTCCTTGCCCAACAGATGAGGTGCAGGTAATATTTCCTCAGTGTTTTTGCAGGATAATCTGATGGCTGATGGATAATCCTAGCCCACTACCTTTGCCTACAGGTTTTGTCGTAAAAAATGGGTCAAATAAATGCGATCGCAACGACTCTTCTATACCAGTACCATTATCAGCGATCGTAATTTTAACCATATTCAAGTCTATCACCTCTGTGTGAATCCGAATTTGGGGAGTAGAAGATTGCTTCCCCACTCCCTCTTCTATTGCATCAATAGCATTATTCAACAGATGCATAAATACTTGGTTTAGTTCACTCGGATAACAAGTAATTAGAGGCAAGTTACCATAATCTTTCACTATAACAATTGCGGGACGGTCGGCTACTTCCCTGAGTCGATGTTGTAACATTACCAAAGTATTTTCGATGTCTTCATGGATATTTACCCGATTTATCTCTGCTTCATCATGCCGAGAAAAGTGTTGTAACGCCAGTACAATTTCCCAAATGCGATCAGATCCTCTATACATTGCACCTATCAGGTTTTGCAGATCCTTAATCATAAAATTCAGGTCTATATCTTTGGCTAGTTGCTGAATTTTTTTTAATTTTGAATTTTTAATGTAAAAGTATGTCAACCTCATCGCCGATTTGTAAAACTTTTCCGGCTGACGAAGGGGGTAATTGAGTATTCACACTCAATCTGTAAAAGTGATTAAAAGCCGATGAAGCAACCCAATTTGGCAGAGTTGCTTGTCGCTGGGTTGCAAATATTTTTTGAAAGTTTGGGTAAGCTTTCCCTAAGTAAGAATCGCGTGTTGGCACTATACAACGCTGACATGGGTTAACCCCAAACAAATGCATATCTCCCACTCGAAAGGAGACTAAATCACCTTGTTCACTAAATAGTTGATCTTCCCAAAATGCTGGTACACCACCAATCTCAATGTTGGCACGCATTCGACGGCGCATTTCATCTACACTTAAACCCGGAAACCAAGAAGCTACTTCTGCCAACGTTGCCGTACTAATTACCGTTGGGCCAAGTGAAAATGTATCGTCAGGAAAACCCATCAGAGAGTTTTGTTCCAATGTGACAGCAAACTCAAAATAATTACTCAAAGTTGCTTCTAATTCTTGCCGTTCCTCATCCAAATGAAAAATTTGTTGTGAGTTGCCGCCTGGGATTTGCAACGAGATAGTTCTATTTAAAAGTGCAAATTGCGCCCTTAGTAAATGAATTTTAGCATAACGCTTGCCATTGACAAATCTACCCCGTTCGTCAATAATGGCAAACTCGCGGTCATGCTGTAGTGCGCCACTAGCAAGAACTCTAGCATTCTTAACTTCAAGACCATCCAGTGACTTAACTGGATACAATAAAATCTTGGCTAGGTAAGGCATCATCGCAATTTTGGATTTTAGATTTTGGTGAAGCAGCGAGGTCTTCTCCCAAAGGGAGAGGCTAGCGCCTTTGCGGAGCGTCTCGTAGAGAAGGGGGTTTCCCCCATGAGCGACTGCTGAGAAGGGATTTTGGATTAAAGATTGGTGATTTAGCAGTTCCCAATCCTAAATCTAAAATTCTTTTGTTACAGCAGTTTTCATATATTTGAACCACATCTATCGTAGGGGTACAGCACTGCTCATGCGTGTCAACTTAAGAAAAAATCTGCTTTGAGAAGACGTTTTGCCCTCATCCCCTAACCCCTTCTCCCAAGTTGGGATTCGGGGAACTAGAGAATTTGCTCCCCTCTCCCACTTTTGGGAGAGGGGCTGTTCTTGTGAGGGTCAAACCTCGAAAGCTTGCCTTGCCTAACTTCTAGGTTAAGTTGACACCAATGAGCTTTTTCTGTGCCCCTACCGCGTGGTCTGTTTACCTGAAAATAGCTGTAATTATCCACCTTACTAATATTCTTAATTATGGATATAGTGGCGATTTATCTATTCCGCCAATATGATTTAGAGGCCAGAAGCGAACTATAGCACGTCCAATAATATTCTGGCGGGGGACAAGACCCCAGCAGCGGCCATCATAACTGTTGTTACGATTGTCACCTAGTACTAAATATGAATCGGCTGGTATAGTCTGGAGTTTCGCCAAAAAAGGTGGCTGTGGTCCTGATTGGCAAACATCAATGACTGTGGTTTGCCCAGAACTGAGGTAATTGGCTTCTGGAAGGGGTTTGTTGTTGATGTAGACTTTACCATCCTTAAGTTGTACTTTTTCTCCAGGTAAGCCAATTACACGTTTAATAAAAGCATCCTGGTATTGTTCTTTTTGTAGTTCTTGCGTAGGTGAAAATACTACGATATCTCCCCGCTCCGGGTTAGCAAATTTATATTTCAACTTATCGACAATGATTTTGTCTGCCTCCCACTGGTTTGGCGTACCATGCAGAGTCGGTTCCATCGATCCAGAAGGAATCCAGCGTGCTTCAGCAACAAAGGTACGAATTCCCAGAGCTAGAACAATGCTCAATACAATTGTTCTACCTAGCTCTGCGATCCAAGAATTATCAGGTTGTTGACTAGAATTGTTATCAGACACTTGATTATGCATGAAATTACTTAACTGAACCAAAGATGTAGGTAATTAGCTCGCCTAGTGAGACTTTATCTGTTAATCTTAACGGGAAAACTTTAATGGTTACTCCGATCGCAACTCAGTTTAACCTCAAAGCATAGTTCTCTGTAATACATAGCTCTTTGCCTGAACTTTAATTATCCCTATGTCATCTCCACAAATTCTCCTGATTCGCCGCGCTCGCATAATCTTACCCAATGGTGAACTGATGATTGGGGATGTGTTGACGCGCGATCGCCAAATAGTCGAAGTTGCGCCAGAAATCTCCCAAACAGCACTAGCCACTGAACTTGACGCAGAAGGGTTAACTTTGTTGCCAGGAGTCATTGATCCGCAGGTACATTTCCGGGAACCGGGACTAGAACACAAGGAAGATTTATTTACCGCCAGTTGTGCCTGTGCTAAAGGCGGAGTTACTTCCTTTTTAGAAATGCCCAATACGCGCCCCCTGACAACGACACAGCAGGCTTTAGACGACAAACTAGAACGTGCCTCCCAGAAGTGCTTGGTTAATTATGGCTTTTTTATTGGGGCAACAGCAGAGAATTTACCAGATTTGCTTTTGGCAAAGCCAACACCGGGAATTAAGATTTTTATGGGGTCGATGCATGGTCAATTGCTAGTTGATGGGGAAACAGCACTCTCTGCGATATTTGCTAAAGGCGATCGCTTGATTGCCGTTCATGCCGAAGACCAAGGTAGAATTAACCAACGCCGCCAAGAATTTGCCAATATTCACGATCCAGCCGTTCACTCGCAAATTCAAGATAATCAAGCGGCAATGCTTGCAACCCAATTGGCATTAAAACTTTCTCAAAAATATCAACGTCGTCTGCATATTCTGCATCTGTCAACGGCTGAAGAAGCAGATTTGCTGCGTCAGAATAAACCTAGTTGGGTGACAGCAGAGGTGACACCACAGCATTTGTTGTTAAATACTAGTGCTTATGAAACAATAGGCACCTTAGCACAGATGAATCCACCGTTGCGATCGCCCCACGATAATAAAGTTCTCTGGCAAGCTTTGCGCGATGGCGTGATTGATTTCATCGCTACAGATCACGCGCCGCACACCTTAGAAGAAAAAGCTCAAGAATACCCCAATAGTCCTTCGGGAATGCCTGGGGTAGAAACTTCCTTAGCTTTGATGTTAACTGCGGCGATGCAGGGAGAGTGTACCGTCGCTCAAGTTGTGAACTGGATGTCGAAAGCTGTAGCTGTAGCTTATGGTATTCCCAATAAAGGAGCGATCGCACCTGGTTACGATGCCGATTTAGTGCTTGTAGATTTAAACACATACCGTCCAGTCCGGCGCGAGGAACTTTTAACCAAATGTCGTTGGAGTCCCTTTGAAGGTTGGAACCTCACCGGCTGGGCTACAACCACCATTGTCGGCGGTGAGATAGTTTATGACAAAGGCCAGGTAAATACGCAAGTGCGGGGTCAAGCTTTAACTTTCTTGTAGAAAATATTTATTTAACGAGTTGCGGAAGTCCCCACCTTCAATGTACTCATAAGGTGGGGATTGTGAGCGGGGCATGTTCGCGTTGGCGGAGCCTCTCGTAGAGAAGCGTCACGAAGTGAGGATTGCATCTGGAATTGATTTTTTACTTGGTAAAAAATCAATTCCAGATGTATGACGAATCCCCAAGATTTTCTGGTAAGATATTTAGTGTCTTGACCATCAATACCACAAGCGAAAACCAAGCTAATAGGTATATGTTGCAAGAGAAAGTTTGGGTCTTGGGAACCAGGACTCCTGCCCTTGGAGAAAATATAAGGCCAAAAAAACTACGGAGTTCTGGAGGCTATTCCCGATGAATTGGGAAGCTCAGACTTCAGCCTTAGGCAAGTCTGAATAGTTCACACTTATGTAGTAGACAAGTAACTATACAGCAAAGTCATACTTGAACTGGCAAGATTTTCATCTACCAGAGCCAAGACTAGATCAATGCGGTTTGGTTAAAGGTAAAACGCGAAAATCCTTGTTGTTCCTTCTTTACCCTTTTAACCAAATGTCCTTCAGAATTTTGGCTTTAGACGGTGGCGGTATTCGTGGAATCATTGCAGCACGAATACTTCAACAAGTAGAACGAGAAATTAGAACCCAGGGTAAAGGAAACTTTTTACATGAATACTTTGACCTGATTGCTGGTACTTCTACCGGTTCGATATTAGCAGGAGGTATTGCTGTTGGAAAGGAGAGTGATCAACTAATTAAATTGTATAAAGAACGGGGGAAAGATATATTTCCGCAGCAGAGAAAAGACCGCTATCAAAACTTACCGTCCATCATAAAATCCATTTTGAATGTACTTTCACCACCTAAATATTCTCATGATGGAATTATTGGTGTCCTCAAAGATGCGTATAAATCTACAAGAATAAAAGATATTGACAAACCGATTATTTTGATTCTTGCTTATGATACGCTATATCGCAATACAACCTTTTTTACAAATTGTCATCCCGATCTAGGAGACAGATGGTATGATGACTGTTATTTATGGGAGATATGTACCGCTTCTGCCTCAGCTCCCACTTTTTTCCCACCATATAAATTAGAACCTGTAGATAAAGAAAAATTTGGTGATTGGGAATTTCCACACATTGATGGAGGAGTTTCTGCTAATAACCCCTCTCTCGCAGCTTTGAGTCTAGTTATGAGGATCAGCCAGTCTTCAGTCTCTCCAACAATCAAGCAAAAATATAAACTGGAGAATCTACGATTGGAAGATATTTCTATCCTTTCTATTGGCACAGGTCAAACTGGTGAACCATATCAATATAAGCAAATAAGCAAATGGAGGGGCTTCGACTGGGCAAAAAATCTTACTAATATCTTTATAGAACCTACATCTGAGATTGGTAGTACAATTTGCCGGCAAATCATGGGTGGATACGATTCTAAACGTTACTTACGTCTTCAGTTTGACTTAAATGAGACATTTGAACCCAAGCTAAAAGAGACTTATAAAGATCCTCGGATTATATTAGCTCCAGAAGACCGAAAAAACCGATTTACAGGCGAAAAAGTCAGTGAAGAAATAGATAACACTAGTTCGGAGGTTGTTCAGCAGTTAATAGATACTACCTCTGCGTTCATTGATAAAGGTCTTACGTACTATACAAGAGACGACTCCGGTCCTCAGACAAAAAATGCGATCGCCTCTTTCATTAGAGATAACTAGTACATCCACGTAGGCATATTTATGTCAACTAATATATAGAACTCATATTTGATTTTGAAAAAACTCAGTACACATCTATTCCCTTCTTCACCGTTAAGAGTTCCCGACCTACGCAAGTAAGTTCAGTAATCAAATCCGATTCCTATAGGATAAAACATCTCGTATTTCTACATACCTATCGTAGAAATACGAGATGTTTTATTTAAAGCTTTATTAATACCAGTGTTAATTACAGATGTGAATAAAATAATTTATTGCTATTTAAAATTACTTAAATTAATAATTTTTAAACATTTAACAATTCAGTATTTTTGTGTATACATTATGACCTTGACTTGGGTATATTGAGTATAAGGAAAAGTTAGACAGCTTCTACAGAACTTGATGTTGTTTAAGTTTTCTCTACTCGCTTTGGCTGCTAAATAATCCAGATTAGTTCTCTTAATGACAGTAGAGAAGCAATCGGGTTAAACCAAGCTGACTAAGTTTTGTGAAAATCTCATTTAACTCAACAACAGGTTACATTTTCTTAATTGATACACCATCTAAATCAGTTTTTTAACTGATTATTGCAGCAATAAAGCTGCTGTCACAAAATTTTTTCATTTATTTTGGATTGAGATAACAATGTTAGTGATTTGCAGTGGTGAGCGTGGTAGTGGCAGATAGAACGAGTGTGGAGTTCTCCCTCGACTGTTTGCAGAAATTTTTTTGTATAGTGTTCAAGAAATTAAATCGCGGTAATGACTTCGCTAATGGCACAATTGAATGGTATGAGTTCGACTTGACGAGTGCCCCCATGCCCATAAGTCAAACTCACACTTAAATAACTATCTGGTTTGTAAGGCAATCGTTCCGCCCATTCAACTGCCACAATTCCTGGTATGAATTCAACACCTTCCCAGTAACTTTCTAAATTTAGGGCTGCAACTTCTTGTGGTTCTAAGCGATATAAATCTAGGTGGTAAAGGGGGAGGCGTCCTTCTTTGTACTCATTAATCAGGGTGAAAGTTGGACTGACAATGGGTTCAGCGATTCCCAAACCCTTGCCAATACCTTGAACTAGGGTAGTTTTACCAGTACCTAAATCACCTTCTAGTAAAATTACACTACCAGGGGTCAGGGATTCACCGAGAGTAATACCTAAGTGTAGCGTCGCCTCTGCATCTGCAAGAAAAATTTTCATAATTAGTCATTAGTCATTAGTCATTGGTCATTCGTCTAAACAAAAGACAAAGGACAAATGACAAATTTTCATCTTCCATGATGACCTCTACTATACCACCGCAACAAAACTCGTGCTAGTTTCTGCGGATTGTGACGTACAAAACCTGTTTCATCTTCATACAAAACATTAGCTGGAACAATCCTTCGCCCTAGCTGAGTTACGGCTTCTCTATCCAAGAAAACGGGATGGGAGTTTTGTTGGGCGTAGCGCGTAAGTGATTGCTCCGAAGGGGATTTGTTGTGTATTAGCACAGCATCAAATAGCCGTCTTTGCCCACAAGCAGCATCAATTGCTCTGATGTGATCGGCAACAGTGTAGTCTTCAGTTTCTCCTGGTTGAGTCATTATATTGCAGATATAAATCCGGGGAGCATTTGTTTGAGCGATCGCATCGGCAATTTCTGGTACTAATAAATTAGGAATCAGGCTAGTATAAAGGCTACCTGGGCCAATAATAATGTAATCAGCTTCTTTAAGTGCCTTAATCGCTGCTGGCACCGCCGGAGGATTAGCTGGAATGCAGCCAATTTTGACAATTTTACCGCCAGCTTTGGGAATACTAGACTCCCCATTAATCCGGCGGCCATCGGCTAATTCTGCCCAGAGGCGAACATCACTGAGAGTTGCTGGTAGTACTTGTCCGCGTACCGCTAGTACTTTGGAACTGGCTGCAACTGCTTGTTCTAAATCTCCAGTAATATCACTCATTGCCGTTAAAAACAAATTGCCAAAACTGTGACCCGTTAACCCATCTCCAGCCCGAAAACGGTATTGAAACAATTCTGTTAATAGCTTTTCTTCATCTGCTAGTGCAGCCAAACAATTGCGAATATCCCCTGGTGGTAGCACTCCAAATTCTTCACGCAACCGCCCAGAAGATCCACCATCATCGGCGACAGTGACAATCGCAGTAATATTAGCGCTGTAGGTTTTCAGTCCCCTTAACAACGTAGAAAGTCCCGTACCACCACCAATTACCACTATTTTCGGGCCTCGGTACAATCGACGATGGGCTAGCAAGACATCAATCAGTTCCTCTCCGCCTTCCGCTCTTAGTACCTTAGTAATTGAGCCTACAGTGCGAGTTTGCCCCCAAAGCACTAACAGCAAGCCGCCAAGCAGCACCAAAGGGCCACTGATATAGTTGGGTAAGAGGTTGGTGATTACTCCCAGAAAATTCCTAACCAACTCGATCATCCAAAAAATTGGAGTCAGCTTAATCCAAATAGCTAACCCCAAACTCGCCAGCAGTACACCCCCAAGACTGATCAACAACCAACGTTTTACCGATAGTCCAGGGGATAACCATTTGAACCACTGGTTAACCCGATGTGAAGTACGAGAGCGCGACTGCTTTTGCAGGGCGTTGAGGGCTTGTCTGAGAAAACCATTTGACATACCTGATTTGGAGCAGTGCTACAAACAATAATTAACAGAAAATTTAGATCACTTGGTTTAAAACACCAGGCGTGAAACTATTATATTTGTCAATCGCATTAGACTAAGAACAAGTCGTGAAGATTGCCAGTATTCCTAGTTAAACAATAGCCTGGCTTGGTAAAAGTGAATTTAATGGAAAAACGAATTTTAGGATTAGATCCAGGACTGGCAATTTTAGGATTTGGGGCAATTAACTGTACACAAATTTCTCACAAGGTGCAAGAGACTACAGTAAATATGCTGGATTTTGGGGTAATCAGAACCTCACCAGATGTCGAAATGGGACAGCGCCTATGTACCTTGTTTGATGATTTACACACCCTGATGCAGGAGTTGCAACCGGATTTGGTGGCGATCGAGAAACTATTCTTCTATCGGATGTCAAGTACAATCGTCGTTGCACAGGCGCGGGGTGTACTCATTTTGGTGTTAAGCCAGCGTCGTCTTCCCTACGTAGAGTTTACTCCGGCTCAAATTAAGCAAGCTTTGACAGGCTATGGTAATGCTGATAAGTCAGAAGTGCAAGAAGCGGTGGCGCGGGAGTTGGATTTAGATGAAATTCCCAAGCCTGATGATGCTGCGGATGCTTTGGCTGTAGCATTGACTGCTTCTTATCAGCTATAGCCGTTGGAGAACTTTATTGTTCTTCTACATTAGTTTAAAAATTAACTGTGACTCGAACGAGAAAGGACTTCCAAAGAATAAATTACTCAACAAAAATTGGTTTTACCGATGTAAAAGAAGCATTTATGAATATGTTTAGCTGTGCTACTTAATTTATATGTTTTACTCTGAAGGAAAACCCTGTTCAGCCGTACTTATTTCTACTTATCGTAGACATAAAGATATCGTAGAATTGTTGGTGGCTGCTGGTGCAAGCGTTCATGTTGTAGATGGTTCGGCTGAAACACCCTTACATAAAGCATCTTCCGAGGGACATAGGGATGTAGTCGAACTTCTGATTACTAATGGAGCGCAGTATGATTAAGCAGTCGATGATTATTCTGGTAATGGGTGTATCGGGTTCTGGCAAAACCACCATCGGAAAACTGCTAGCAGACTCGTTAAACTGGGAGTTTAGTGACGCGGATGCTTTCCACTCGCCAGAGAATGTTGAGAAAATGCGGCGCGGTATCCCTCTGAGTGAAGCTGACAGGATGCCTTGGTTACAAGATTTGCAAACAGCTATAAAACACTGGCTGCAAGAAAATAAAAATGTGGTGCTGGCGTGTTCAGCTCTAAAAGATAGCTATCGGCAATTTCTAGTATTAGATAGCGTTCGCATCAAGCTAGTTTACCTCAAAGGGTCTTATGAGTTGATTCAAATGCGGTTGCAAGAGCGTCAGAATCATTACATGAATGAAAAACTCCTCAACAGCCAGTTTTATACTCTTGAAGAGCCATTAGATACCATATCTATGGATGTTGCACAGCCACCTCAGGTAATTGTCCAAAACATTAGAACGGCCTTGGGAATTTAGCTTATTGATTACAACCACAAGTTTAAATCCGTAAAGTTATTTAAGGTGAATTGTAGTAATAAATTTACCATCACCTTTGGTTTCGACTACTTCGACTTCGCTCAGTACAAGTTCGTTCAACCAACTGAGTGTCCGAAAGTTGAGCGTTCGCGTAGCGTCTCGCAGAGAAGTCGAAACTCGTCAACATGATATTTTTTTAATCAGAAATCACCTAATCCCTACGATTTGTATTCAAAGAACCCTAATCTTCCAGATTGGCAAAAATTAAAGCCTTACTGATGATCACAAATAAGCGCAGTTGACAAACATATTATAGTCAACTCTGAAAATAAGGCAACAGGATTTTGATATATGGTAATGGGCTACAACTTTCTACCCCTAAAAGATAGATTTAAAAGCAAACATTTCCCTCCTACGGTATTAATTTTTCTGAATTAAACTTGAGTGAAGTATGTTAAGTTTTTTAAACTATACTTAAGCTGAAAACTACTTAACTTTCGCAAAGAGTCCACGAGGAAAAGTTTAAACTAGATCGAGATGGAATAGTTTCCTTGACTTTGTAAAGTTCGATAAACGGGGATCATATTTGGAATAATGCAGGTTAAACTAAAATTAATGTAAAACAGAATACAAATTCACATTGATAATATCAGGTTATAGTGATTTTAGTTAAAAGCTGTTTTTAACCGACGCAGTTTCAAATGTATTATCAAAAATGTGATTTTTTGATGTAATGTAGTGTTCATACTATTGCTTGAAAAAACAAAACATCTAATTTAGGACAATTGATAGCGCTAACTCAAATCACGTCAAATTATCAGGCCTTTGAGAGAAGTTTGAATTGCTAAAATCATTAGTACTGCTAGGTGATATCTAAAGTTTTCAGACTTAGCTCATATTGTGATAACTTCGCAATTTTATATTCTACTGAGCTTTTTAAAATTTAAATCCGTTGTTAGAAATAGATGAATATGAAGAGAATTGGACTCATATTTGGCATATTAAGTTTCGCGGTTGTTGGTTGTACAAATGGCACTCAAAATGACAACACTGCTACCAATACTAGTGCAGAAAGTAAAACTGCCACTGGGAATCGGAAATTACGATCGGTTGCCTTTACCGTTGGTGATTTAAGTAACCCTTTCTTCGTTCTCATGGGACAAGGAGTTGAGGCAGAGGCGAAGAGAATTGGCGGAAAAGATGTCAACGTTATTGTAGCTTCCAGTGCCTATGACCTCAACCAACAAGCCAATCAAATTGAAAATTTTACTGCTGCGAATATTGATATCATTGTTTTGAATGCTGCTGATAAAAGGGGAATTAGACCAATAGTTGAAAACGCGAAACGAGCAGGTAGAATTATCATTGCTGTCGATACAGGTGCTGAGGGAGGTGTAGATGCCACCATTACTACTAATAATGTCCAAGCCGGAGAAGTTAGTTGCAAATATATTGCTGACCGTCTCAAAGGCAAAGGCAATGTAGTAATAGTTAACGGTCCGCCAGTGGACTCGGTGATTCAGCGAGTTAGTGGTTGTGAGAATGTATTATCTAAATATCCCGATATCAAAATCCTTTCTAAAAACCAGAATGCAGACGGTAGTCGGGATGGAGGACTCAGAGTTATGACTGATTTGCTCACAACCTTTCCGAAAATTGATGCTGTTTTTGCCATCAATGATCCGAGTGGACTTGGCGCAGAACTAGCAGCAAAGCAAGCACAGCGTAAAGATTTCTTTATTATAGGGGTTGATGGTGCGCCAGAAGCAATCACTGCGATCGCAGCTAAAGATAGTTTATATGCGGCGACTGCTACTCAAAATCCACGAGGTATGGCTCAAAAAGCAGTTCAGGTTGGCAACGACATCTTAAATGGGAAAAAACCTAAGTCACCTACCATTTTGATTCCAGTTAAGTTGATCACAAAAGATAATGTCAGCACAGAAAAAGGCTGGTAAATAATAAAATTTGTGAATTTACAATTGAAAATTATCTCTAATCTCAGTTGAGTCTTTTGGTGCATTGACAGAGTTTTTGCTGATACCCATGATGTATATATGTGCATCTTGGAAAAGTTCTAAATCTCGAAAGGCGACGTTCAAAAGTCCCCAAGATAATGGCCAATTTCTAAAACATGATTTTGTGATAACTTGAATTTCACATCAGATATTAAGTTCACTACTTTCTAACTAGCACTGGCGATTTTTAAATTGTTTTTATAGGTTCTGCTGATGACAACAACTATTGAAAATTCATTTCCTGATGTACTAAATAGCACCCCGGTGTTAGAAATGCAAGGGATTACAAAACGATTTCATGGTGTATCTGCCCTCCAAAATGTTAATCTGACGATTTATCCGGGAGAAGTTCACGCCCTCATGGGTGAAAACGGAGCAGGCAAAAGCACATTGATGAAAATCCTCGCAGGGGCTTACATTGCCGATGAAGGAGAAATTCTGATCAATGGTCAACCACTGAAAATTACCGATCCTGCGACAGCACGCAAGGCGGGTATTAATCTCATTTATCAAGAACTGAATGTTGCACCTAATTTAACCGTTACCGAAAATATGTTTATGGGTAGCGAGTTGCGGCGGGGTCAGTTTTTAGACCGTAAAGGGATGCAACTGGAAGCAGAGAAAGTTCTGGAAAGCCTTGGAGCCAATTTTACAGCGCAGACTGTAGTTGGTAGATTAGCGATCGCAGAACAGCAGCAAGTAGAAATTGCACGAGGGCTGAAGGATAAAAGCCGCGTTTTGGTGATGGATGAACCAACAGCAGCCCTATCTGACCGCGAGAGTGAGCATTTATTTGAGGTAATTCGCAAACTGCGGCGTGACGGCATTGCGATTATTTACATCAGCCATCGGATGGAAGAAATCTATGCCTTAGCTGACCGAATTAGTGTGCTGCGTGATGGTCAATATATTGGCAGTCTCACACGCAGTGAAATTTCTCCCCAGCGATTGGTGCAGATGATGGTCGGTCGCTCCATGCAAGACTTTTACGAACATCAACGGCAAACCAATCCTGGCCCAGTGGTGCTGGAAGTCAGAAATATGAGCGACGCGCGTCAGAAGATTGAGCCGGCTAGTTTTAAAGTTCATGCTGGAGAAATTGTTGGTTTAGCGGGGCTGGTTGGTGCAGGGCGCACAGAACTATCCCGGCTGATTTTTGGTGCAGACCGCAAAGCCAGTGGTGAAGTATTTTTGAATGGCAAAAAACTGGAAATTAATACACCCAGTGATGCGATTGCGGCGGGAATTGGTTACGTCCCAGAAGACCGCAAAGATCAAGGTTTATTTCTGGAGATGAGTGCCCGCAAGAATATTGCTATCAACACACTCAAGCAGGATGCAAAGGCTGGAATTGTTAACTGGAGTTCAGTTAATCGGTTGTCAACAGAGGCGGTGGAAAACTTTAATATCCGCTTGGCCAATTTGGAAATTAGAGCGGTGGATCTTTCTGGTGGTAATCAGCAGAAGCTACTGCTAGCGCGGTGGTTAGCGATTAAGCCGAAAGTACTGATGTTAGATGAGCCGACACGCGGTGTAGATATCGGTGCCAAAAGCGAAATTTACCGAATTATGAGCGAATTGGCAGCGCAAGGTGTAGCTATTTTAATGGTTTCCAGCGAACTAGCGGAGATTGTCGGCATGAGTGATCGCGTCTTAGTAATGCGAGAAGGACAGCTGGTAGGCGAACTGGATGGCAGTTTTGGTAGAGAAATCACCCAAGAAAAAATTATGCATTATGCAACTGGAGCATCGGAGGTATTAGCATCATGAGTCAAACAGTCAGACCGCCTGCCAATAAATTAGCCAACAATCGCACATCCGGCAACCGCAAATCAATTAGCGCTCTATTGGAAGTTGCGGGTATTCTGCCAATCCTAATAATTATCTGCATCTTATTTACATTCCTTTCTCCCAACTTCCTCACAGTCGGTAACATCGTTAATATCTTGCGTCAGTCATCAATCAATATTGTGCTGGCGACAGGAATGACCTTTGTGATTCTCACCGGAGGTATTGACCTTTCAGTTGGGTCAATCTTAGCTGTTTCTGCGGTAGTGGCGTTGCTCGTATCGCTGCTTCCGGCTTTAAGTTGGGCGGCTGTGCCTGCTGCATTGCTGGCAGGATTGCTTTTAGGCTTAGTCAACGGCGCTCTCATCACCTTTTTGGATGTGCCACCTTTTATTGTCACTTTGGGTTCACTGACTGCCTTGCGGGGTCTAGCCTTCTTGGTTGCCAAGGGGACAACCCTGATTAACCCGGACATCAATTTTGCTTGGGTGGGTAATAATTATGTCGGTCCCCTGCCGTGGCTAGTGATAATTGCGCTACTGGCTATAATCGCTAGTTGGTTTGTGTTGCGGCAAACTGTTTTAGGAGTGCAGATATATGCTGTCGGTGGTAACGAGCGGGCAGCCAGATTAACTGGGATTAAAGTTAATCGTGTGTTGCTATTTGTCTATGGTATTAGTGGATTACTGGCAGGTTTAGCCGGAATCATGAGTGCTAGCCGTCTTTATAGTGCTAGTGGCGTATTAGGTCAGGGTTACGAATTAGATGCGATCGCAGCTGTTATTCTTGGTGGAACCAGCTTTACAGGCGGTATTGGTACCATTGGCGGCACCCTTGTAGGTGCATTGATTATTGCTATTCTCAACAACGGTTTAACCTTGTTGAACCTATCTTACTTCTGGCAACTAGTCGTCAAAGGACTAGTAATTATTTTGGCAGTAACGATTGATCGGTTACGCAGACGTTCCAGACGGTAAAGAATTAATTTCTTTGGGAATTGGGCATTAGACCTCTTGCATAAATGCTTAAATTGTCATATTGAGCGGAGCGAAACATCTGGTGAGATTCTTCTCTCCACTGCGTTCTGCTCAGAATGACATTCCTGATTTTAGGACTTTTGCAAGAGGTCTATTAGAGAATAGAGGATGAGTCTTTGAACTCCGTTAATGAGTCTTTGAACTCCATTAATGAGTCTTTGGTTTCTACTCTCCTGCGCCCCACTCCCCAATTCCCAATACTTCTCTACGAGAGGCTGCGCCAACGACAACGCTACTTCTCTTCTTAGGCTGCGCCAACGACGCCGCTCAGTACAAGTCAGTACAAGTGCCCAATGCCCAATCCCCAATATATCAACTATGTCTTCCACTAGTATTCGTCGTAAATCCAGCACCTTTTATGTGATTTTGATTGCTGGTGCTGCTGCCCTCGGCGGCTTTCTGTTCGGTTTTGATACTGCTGTAATCAACGGGGCGGTTTTATCTCTAGCAAAAGCTTTTAACACCAGTAGTTGGGTAACAGGGCTAGCAGTGTCCCTAGCGTTGCTGGGGTCTGCGGTAGGAGCCTTCTTTGCTGGGCAGATTGCAGACCGTTATGGTCGAATCAATGCAATGGTGGTCGCTTCGGCGTTATTTACTATCAGTGCCATTGGCTCTGGGATGGCCTTCACTATCTGGGATTTTATCTTTTGGCGAGTATTGGGTGGGATTGGAATCGGCGTTGCTAGCGTCATCGCTCCAGCTTACATCGCCGAATGTTCTCCCGCCCATTTGCGGGGAAGGTTAGGATCTCTGCAACAATTAGCGATCGTAGTGGGAATTTTTGTCGCTTTATTGAGCGACTACTTTATTGCTGTGTCAGCAGGTTCAGCAGACTCACCGTTTTTGTTTG
This sequence comes from Nostoc sp., assembly GCF_054880495.1. NCBI lineage: Bacteria > Bacillati > Cyanobacteriota > Cyanophyceae > Nostocales > Nostocaceae > Nostoc > Nostoc sp. The sequence goes on along the minus strand of NZ_JBTYKD010000025.1, from coordinate 9,635 downwards.
GGGTTGCAGCTTGGCGCTGGATGTTTTGGACAGCAGTCCCGCCAGCAGTATTCTACGGAATGATGGCTTTAACAATTCCTGAATCTCCCCGTTACTTAGTTGCCAAAGGACGAGAGCCAGAAGCTGCTAACGTTCTGACCAAGATTTTGGGGGGTGACGTGCTGCCAAAAATTGAAGAAATTCGGCAGACAGTGCTTCGTGAACGCCAGCCTAGATTTTCTGACCTGTTGGGTAGAAGTGGCGGACTCCTGCCTATTGTTTGGATAGGAATAGGCTTATCTGTATTACAGCAATTTGTTGGTATTAATGTAATCTTTTACTACAGCAGCGTTTTGTGGCGGGCCGTCGGGTTTTCCGAAAAAGATTCCCTAACAATCACGGTGATTACAGGAGCCGTAAATATTATTACAACACTGATTGCGATCGCCTTAGTGGATAAATTTGGTCGTAAGCCCTTGCTCATACTAGGGTCGATTGGCATGACCTTGACTTTAGGAACGATGGCTTCTATTTTTGGCACTGCTCCCCTAGATGCTGCTGGCAATCCCAATCTCACCGGAAGCGCAGGTACGGTGGCTCTCATCGCAGCCAACCTCTATGTGTTTTGCTTCGGTTTCTCCTGGGGACCAGTAGTTTGGGTACTGTTGGGAGAAATGTTTAATAACAAAATTAGAACTGCTGCACTTTCAGTTGCTGCTGCGATGCAATGGGTTGCGAATTTCGTCATTTCCACAACATTTCCTCCCATACTGCAATATTTTGGTCTAGGTTCTGCCTATGGACTTTATACAATTGCGGCAGCTACCTCATTCTTTTTCATTCTCTTTTTTATTAAAGAAACCAAAGGAATTGAGTTAGAAGATATGTAATTAGCATTCATCTAGTACCCCAAGGCAGAATTAAAAATTAAAAATCAATACAGTATCAGCGTTTCATTGATTTGGAATGGGTGGTTTATTTACGCCGTGCTGTACTAGTACCGCTAGGCGTAATTTGTAATTCTGATAACCCAATACAGTTTGAGCCAAAAGTCATAGCGTGGCTTTAATAGGACTTACGCAAAAATTGCTAAAAAGCCTAATTTTAGGACTTACGCACTGTACAAATGCATCGTGATGTACATTAACGATCTTGAGGTTGTTTTAGGCTTTTCTTAATTATCCTGCGATCGTAAATAGATCATGCTGTAGGGGCACAGCATTGCTGTGCCCTTACGAAAAATATGGTTTTTAACCTTGATTCATATTTGGTATTTCTTGTCAATGCGTAAGTCCTAATTTATCGACCCGCCTTCTCTACCTTGGGCTTGGACCAACGCATAGCATCTGGTAGAGAAGAGCGCCGAGAATTCGTAGAGTGTGCGTAAGTTTTATTTAAGTGACCAAAAACCTCAACTCAAAATAGTAACTTGAATGCTGATTAGCTCATAACCTGGAAGCTTTGGTTCGAGTGTAATCTCTTTAGTTACAAAGTCATAATTTAACCATTTTTAAGTAATAAGCTAATGTTAAAAATTCTTTTTCATAGTTTTTTTCTCCTATTTTTAGCAATTCCAGCAGTTTGGGCAGCACCTCCAGAAGATAATTCTAATCCACCAGATGGAGATAGGAATTTGCAGGGACAAGTCAATTCTGTTTCCCAGCTTTCTGATATTAAACCGAGCGATTGGGCATTTCAAGCACTGCGATCGCTAGTGCAACGTTATGGCTGTATTGCAGGTTATCCTGACGCAACCTATCGCGGCAACCGTGCTTTAAGTCGTTACGAGTTTGCAGCTGGTTTAAATGCCTGCTTAGACCGGGTGAATGAATTAATTGCTGCGGCTACTAGCGATTTAGTCAAGAAAGAAGATTTGGCAGTGCTGCAAAAATTGCAGACAGAGTTTGCGGCAGAATTAACAACTCTGCGTGGGCAGGTGAATACGCTGGAAGCACGGACAGCAACCCTGGAAAAACAGCAATTTTCTACTACTACCAGGTTGAATGCTCAAATTATTACCGCCATTAGTGATAGCTTTGGTAATCGGGTGGGTGGCAATCGCGATGAATCCCGTCTCTACTTTGCAAATCGCGGTCGTCTCAACTTTGAGAGCAGTTTCACAGGCAAAGATTTGTTACGAGTTCGGCTAGAATTTGGCAACTTTGCGAATTCCAATGGTGCAAGCCAAATTGCCGCAGCAACGGGTACAGGGATGACACGCCTGAATTTCGATAATGACAGTAATGATACACTTTTTGTTCCCCACATTCGTTACTACTTCCCAGTCAGTGATTCTCTTAACTTCGTTGTTGGTCCCACAGGCATTGGTTACACCGATATTTCAACCACCGTCACTCCCGCCACAATCGCTGACGACGGCAATGGGGTTCTCTCACTTTTTGGGTCATACAGTCCCTTATTCCGGCGAGGTGGCGGCGGTGCGGCCGCTAACTGGAACATTACCAAAGACTTGATTCTCACCTTGGGCTATTTAGCAACCAGTCCCAATGTCCCATCGGCTAGCAACGGCTTGTTTAATGGCGGCTACAACGCCCTGGCGCACTTAGCCTATTATGGTAAAGAAGGAGCTATTGGTATTGCCTATTCTCATGGCTATAGCCCTGCTGGAGTAATCGATCTCGCCGCTGGAACGGGTAGTGCCCTGTCAAACGCTCCCTTTGGCAACAACATTGCTACTTCCAACGATATTGTCGGCGCACAGGGATTCTATCGCTTCTCCCCGAATTTCCAAATCCACGCTTGGGGTGGATATATTTGGGCAAATGCCAAAAACTCTGGTTTGAGTGATATTTCCAATGGTCGGGGTGGAACAGATTCTCTATTTGTGAACAGTGGTGACAATGCCAATGTCTGGTTTGGGGCAATTGGTATGTCGTTTCCTGATGTGGGGGGTAGAGGTAACTTGCCGGGAATTCTCTTTGGTATACCGCCGTGTGTCTCTAACAGTGATGTCCGTCAAGACCGAGATAACGCTTACCATATCGAAGCATTCTATCGTTACCGATTGAACGATAATATTTCAGTAACTCCTGGTTTTTGGGTGATTCTCAACCCGGAAAACGACAGCAGAAATGATACGCAGTATGTGGGTGTGATTCGCACAACCTTCGATTTTTAACTGAATTAGGACTTACGCAAAACTACACACGGTAGGGGCAATTCATGTAGCTTTAGCTGACCGCAGGCTATTGCCTTAAGAAGAAAATCATTCTTTTGGGCTATTGTTTGCGTAAGTCCTGATAGAAATGAAGGGTTTGGAAATATAAAACTTTCGCGTACCCTAAAGTTGATATATAAAAGAGCAATTTTCAAATGACCATTTACTTTTATAAAGTTTGGCAGCCTTATGGCTGTTTTTCTAACTTTTCTCCCCACGGTATCCACATCCAGAATACTTACTGGACTACGGTTGAGCATTATTATCAAGCGCAAAAGTTTATAGGTAGCACAGATGCGGCAATTATACCCCTCATCCATGCCGCCGCCGCCCCAGAAGAAGCTGCCGCTTTGGGAAGATGTAGCGATCGCCAACTTCGTCGAGACTGGAATTTAGTCAAAACTCAAATTATGCGAGAAGCTGTACTCAAAAAGTTTCTCACTCATGCTGATATTAGAGAAGTTCTCTTGAGGACAGGCGATGAGATTTTGATTGAAAACTCCCCAACCGATTCTTTTTGGGGCTGTGGTGCTAATAAAACCGGTCAAAACCATCTCGGTAAAACTCTGATGAGTGTGCGTGAAGAAATCCGTAATTTATTATCTTTAACAGTAATTTACGAATAGTTATGAGCAAAATAGTTAGATTCAACATAAAATCAGCAATTAGACGGGGAAAAATTCAAAGCCTCTCTCCTTTTAGGAAAGAGGTCAAAACTGTACCTCACGCAATCGAAAACCGCGATAAAGCACAGCTTTATCGGGGTGAAGTTAGGCCCTACCTAATTCTTATTAGGAAAAGCTATAATTAATTGAATCAAGAAGCAAAAATTATCATAACATATTCTTATTTTAAAGTAATCATAAAGTAATGAATTGAGTGATATGACTGAAATAGTTTGATGATTGAAAATATAAAATCAATGGGTGTCTCTGATTAAGATTTTATGAATTTTAGACTTGAGAGGAATTTTGGGAAATGGGGTGAAAAGCAAGGCACTGACAATTACAAATAAAATTATACTTCGTCCTACTGCATACAAACAATGACAATTACCGATAAATCAAACAAGTTGCAGCAAAGGTTAGACCAAGAAAGTTTACTGCACAAGATGACAACCCAGATCAGGCGATCGCTCGACCTCCAAGAGATATTAATGACTAGCGTTAGCCAAGTGCGTTTATTTTTGGATGCAGATCGGGTGAAAGTATATCGCTTTGGTGCTGATGGTAGTGGTGAAGTCATTGCTGAATCTATTTATCAGGAACGTCTGCCATCCTTATTGGGACAGCGCTTTCCAACTGATGATATTCCAGAAGCCGCCAGAGAAATGTTTTTGTTAGTGGGGCAACGTTCGATTGTGGATGTGGCCAACGGGAAGATCGGGCTATCACCTCTACAGTCAAAAGAAACTGGCAAACGTCTACAAACTAATATCTACTATCGACAGGTAGACGCATGCCATATTCAATATCTAAAGGCAATGGGCGTGCAGTCTTCGTTGGTAATGCCAATTTTACATTCCGACCTCCAAGAACCATCGGCAAAGCCTAAATTGTGGGGATTGTTGGTAGCTCACCACAGTCAAGCGCGAGAGATTTTGAAGGAGGAACTTAAAGTATTGCAGGAAGTTACTGACCAAATAGGAATCGCGATCGCTCAAAGTAATCTACTCACCCAAGCGATCACCAAGCAACAGCGAGAAGCTACTATTAACCGAGTTAGCACACTATTGCATAAACTACCGACAATCCAATTGCAGAAGGCGTTAGAAGAAATTATTACTGCCTTGGGTGGAGTAGGTGGCAGGCTTTACATTGAACAAAGTCCGGAACTATACACCTGGGGCGACCAGCCGATACTTCCCTATGAGGGAGATAACAGTATTCTGGAAGAGCACCTCGTATGGCAAAACTGGATGGCTGAGTGTAAACAAGGTAATATTTGGGCAACCGATGACCTCTACAAAGAACCACGTTTGCGAGTTTTGGCTTTAGCGTTCCGTTCTACTCAAATTCGCGGACTCATGGTGATTCCCCTACATTACCGCGAAAAGTTTATTGGTGTATTAAGCATTTTTCGCCCGGAATTTGAAACAGAAATCTTGTGGGCGGGACGATGTGAAGAAAATCGGCGACAAATCTTACCCCAGCTTTCCTTTGAGCTTTGGCGAGAGCAAAAAAAGGGGCTATCAGCTGAGTGGAAACCGGAAGAAATCTTATTGGCGCAAGCTTTATCCGAGCATTTCTCAATGGCAATTCAGCAGCACAAAATGTATAAACAAGTAGAATCCCAGAATGCCAATTTAGAATTGCGGGTGCAAGAGCAAACTGCTGAACTCGAAAAATCATTACTGACTACCAAAGTACTCAAGCAAGTTACAGAGCAGATTCGCCGCACATTAGACTTGCAGACAACCCTGCAATCCATCGTTCGAGAAGTCCGTCCCCTGCTAAATTCAGACCGAGTGCTGATTTTTGAACTGAAGAGTAAATCAGTGATTGTGGAAGAGATTAATGGCAATTGGCAGTCTGTTTTGGGATTGAACGCACCAGCAGGATGTTTGCCTGATGAGTATACGCTTCTATCCTTTCAGGGCAGGGTACGGGCAATTAACAATGTTTCAACCGCTTCTTTAAGTGATTGTCATCGAGAGTTTTTGCAAAGTCTGCAAGTGCAAGCAAACTTAATAGTTCCGATTAATATCGGTCTGGAACTATGGGGCTTAATAATTGCCCATCAGTGTGATGCTCCCAGAAATTGGCAGGATGCAGAAATTGATTTATTGGAACAGCTAGCAGATCAGGCAGCGATCGCCCTTCAACAAGCACAACTCTACGAACAAACCTCTAGAGCCGAAACTGAAGCCAGAAATCAAGCTGCCCGGTTAGAGAATATCCTACATGAACTCCAAGAAACACAGTCAAAATTGATTCAGACCGAAAAAATGTCCAGCTTAGGACAGTTGGTGGCGGGTGTCGCCCACGAAATCAACAACCCCGTTAACTTTATCTACGGGAACCTGTGCCACGCCAGGGACTACATCGAACTACTGCTAGAAATTTTAGGTCTCTACCAGCTACACTATCCCCATCCCCATAGTGAAATTAGCACTGCGATCAAAGTAATGGACTTTGAATTTTTGGTAGAAGACCTGCCGAAAATCATCACCTCAATGCAAGTAGGAACCGATCGTATCCGCTCAATAGTACTGTCATTACGCAATTTTTCTCGCTTAGATGAGGCTGAAAACAAGCGCGTTGACATACATGAAGGCATTGACAGCACCTTATTAATTTTGCAACATCAGCTGAAAGCAAATGCGGAATTTCCCGGCATTAAGGTAATCAAAGAATATGGCAACATACCAAGGGTGCAATGTTATGCTGGCCAAATGAATCAGGTATTCATGAATATTCTCAGCAATGCCATAGATGCCCTGCAAATGGGGACCAAAGATAAGGGGGATAACCCATGCCCAATGCCCACTATCCACATTTCTACTAGAATTTCAGCAGACAACTCTCGTCTGTTGATTCGTATTAGTGACAATGGATCTGGAATGACTGAAGAGGTGAAAAAGCGAATTTTTGACCCGTTTTATACTACTAAACCTGTGGGTAAGGGTACAGGACTGGGACTGTCAATTAGCTATCAGATTATTGTCGAAAAACATGGTGGAACAATGGAGTGCATTTCCGAACCTGGCCAAGGTACAGAGTTCTGGATTGAGATTCCCACCAAACCTCCAGCTAAAATAGTTAACTAGATGATGCTCCATCCTGCGGCTTTAAGTGCGAGGTTGATTTAGCTCACCCTCTAGTGTACATAATTAATCATGGTATGCTTTTAACAAAATAGGTCGTTTCAGCCTTTGATGATTTGAAAAGTTTGGCTGTTTAAAGAAAAGTCTGAAATAAGGACTCCTCTAGGTGTAAGATTATACGGAGTAGAATAGGGAGAAAGAGTTTAAATAGCGCCTTATGTCAATTATTGCGCTGAGAGCGTGGTATCTACAAGATTACGAGCCGATTCCAGAACTGGAAAAACGTCCGCCAGACATTCGCTTAAGCAAAAAAAGCCTGCTCAAATCAGCCTTGCGAGCAGACTTTTTAGAAGAAAGTGACGAAGTTAATAAATCAACTTGGTTTGGGCGCTATCTGGAAGGGGAAAATATTGAATTTTATATTGAAGGTAGTGGTGGCTATTGCGTCGCTAACATTGACTTAATTAGTCATGAAATTTATTTCACAAAGCAGGCGGTGTTGGCTCAGTTAGAACCAACGATTTTTTTATCCTATCAAACTGAGTATGCCGCAGCGACGAATATTCTCAGAGAAGAACTGCGAAAAAGTTTAGATAGTTTAAACTTGCGATCGCGCCTTCCCTTAACATTAGTAGAATCCTCTCGTCCCAGTGGTGCTACTGTCCGAATTAACCGCACGATCATGCGAAAAATCCGTAAGAGTTTGTTGTTTATTGCTGACACTACGCCCATTGCTAGCATTGATGGTAAAGAAACCCCTCAACTAATTCCGAGTCCGAATGTCTGTATTGAGATTGGCTATGCCATCCAAAGTAAACGATCTGAACAGATTCTATTAGCGCACATGCAACGCCCCGACTTTGAAGGGCAATTTCCCTTCGACTTACCGACACAGCAAATTTTGCAATTCCAAGACACCACAGAACTGAATAAAATTCTGACAGGAACCATTGAAAATCAGTTAGCACGATTCAAATTGTTTTTTTGAGCAAGATGATCGCGAGTGGGGAATGACAAATGCTCAACCTTAAAATAAACGAACAGGCTTTTTTTCCAGCTTGGAACTAATCGAGCTTACCCGATCAACCAGAGAAATCATGTATTTATAATCTGGTACTTGTCCATTGGGTACATACCCCACTTCTTGAGCTAAACCTGAAGGCGAATCACTCATCACTTTGTGGATAAACTCTTGACGATTACGTTCTACATTAGGTCCAATTAAGACTACACCTAATGGTACATAGTGAGGGTCTTTAAATAGTATGCGGAATTCGGTTGGGTCTAACTGTGAACCGTAGAGACTTAATTCAGCCTCCGAGACAGCACAAGCGATGGCTTTTCCTTCAGCTACCAATTGCAGCGCGGCTTTGGGTGTGGGTGCAAAGAGTATTTCTGCCAGTGTTGTACCATAAAGATTGTAAAGTGGAAAATAATATCCTGTTGCTGAACCTAACTGGCCTAAAGCGACTATTTGACCTTGTAGTTGTTTCAAGTTAGTTATGGGATTGTCTTTGCGAACAACGAAAATTGAACGTAAATTACTAATACCTATTAAAGGAAACAGAGGAACATATTGGTAGCGTGCGATCGCAATAGCCGCTAAACCCGGTGGAGCAAATACCAATGACCAAGCACGAGCCTCAAGACGCTCAACCGCTCTATTTTCATTAAAAGCAGGCTCTAGCTGAATATATGCATTTGTCTTTTCACCCAAATAACTATTAAATTTAGCATATTGGTTAATTATCTGTTCGCCTCCACCATAGTTGATCACACCAACAATTAACGTGCCCTCAAACTCCTTTGGTGATTGGCAGGCAGTAAATGTCAAACCTAACAGATTAAATAGAAAGAAACGACGGGGAAATCGCCAAAACATCACTAATTATAAGTATTTTACATTGCACAACCATTAAAGATTACACAACCGAAATGCTTGCGATGTCATTCTACACCAGATCGAGCTCCTAAGAGTCAGTTGGTAAATTATGGCTCGGAAAACGGTTTTGGTTGGCAACTCAATCAGATTGTTTCTGCCCAGATAATCTCTGTTCCTTCTCAAGAGATTTTTGCCAATGCCAAACGGACTTCGACATTGATAATGGGACTTTTAATTACTATCTTTGCGATCGTAGTTTTCTTAATTAACTTCCTAAATTTCAGATCGGCTTGCTGCCATCTATTGTTGAAGCTTTAATAATTCCTCAGAAATCGGCAGTTACCCAATTTTTGAAATACTTGCTGGTTGAGAGACTAGGGCGTGTTTTCAAACTCGTTATATCCTATAAAAAAAGGCGATCGCTGTCTAGTCATGATCAACCGAGGAGACTTAAGTAACGAGCAGTGGGAGAGGTTAAAATCGTTACTACCATCAGAAAAACCGCGAACCGATAAGCCTAATCATGACCATCGTTTTCTTTGTGAATGGCATCCTCTGGATACTGAGAACAGGGGCACCGTGGCGAGACCTCCCAGAACGTTATGGAAAGTGGGAGAGTATTGCAACGCGGTTTTATCGTTGGCAAAAGGCAGGAAAGTGGGAGAGTATTGCAACGCGGTTTTATCGTTGGCAAAAGGCAGGAATTTGGCAGCAAATCTTAGAACACCTGCAAATGATCGCCAATGAACAAGGAAAACTTGATTGGGAAATACATTACGTCGATGGCACAGTGATCCGCGCCCACCAGCACGCAGCTGGTGGAAAAAAAG
>NZ_JBTYKD010000024.1:0-10792 GCF_054880495.1 Nostoc sp. | reverse complement strand
ACTATCTTCTATGGCTAACTCAATTTGGGTGCGAGAATCGGTGATAGAATCGAGCCAACTATCTGAGCGACGCTGGGGTTGATATTGCCACTTGAGCAGATGCAACAGCAAGCGAATTAGTTGACTGGCAATAGCCCGGCGTTCACTTTTGCCCAAGCCTTCAACCTCTTCAATCAGATATTTTACATCAACTTCTTGCCAGCGATGCGATCGCAATAGTTGGGCTGTCTGCTCAATCCACAAATTAAAATCTGCTGTATAAGTTGCGCTCATAGCCGCATAGTTTAGGTAAACCAAAATATCCTCATTTTCCAATTCGTTCAAGTTCCTCTCGCAATACTCGCCGTAATGTCTCTTCTAACGGTTCACGACGCTGCTGAATATACTCACGCAAGGCATTGTTAATCAAAGTTTGGTAATTTCCCCCACCTGCTGCGTGAACTTGGTCACGAAACCATGCTATTACTTGATCATCTAGGCGAATTGTAATTCGAGTTTTGCCTGTTGCTGTTGGTTCAATCGCTCCCCGCTTACCCTGGCTAAAATCATACTCAGTTTCCATGACTTATCCCTGTTCATACTGCTTTTGTTCATAATGCATAGCTTTGCGGGCAGAAATCAATCGAATCTGATCATTGCGCCATGTATACACAACTACTAAAACTCGACTGAAAGCATCTATCCCAATAGTGATAAATCTCTCTTTATCAAAACGTTCATCTGTGATGGTATATTGCTAAATCGTCAGAAAATACGGTTACTCCATCAGCAAAGTCAACGCCATGTTTGCGAAGATTGGCTGCTGCTTTATCCCTATCCCACTGATACGCCATCTAAATCTATTGTATGCACTAATGTGCATATTAGCAGAGGAAGAGTACTTGACTGATGTACTTGTGTATGTTTTTCTCAAACCTTAAAAATCTTCATCATCAACAAAAAATTCGGCATCGTCTTCTAATCGAGAATTACCCTGTTTAGAACCAGCAAGTCCCCAGAGAGGTTGCAGCAGTGCCATACCAATTAACCCTACACCGGCACTAAAAGTCAGCACTAAACCCATTGGTATCTGAATCGATTGGAATGTTAAGAATTTTAACGATACGGGTGTGGCATTTTGAACTGAAATAATTGCGATCGCTATTACCCAAACCGCTACAACTAGAGATGTCAAAAAAGGAGCGAGAGTTTTCATATCTTAATAAAAGTTAGAAATTAGGAGTTATTAAATTAGAAGTCATAAGTGTTAATGGGAGTTATATAGCGGTTCCCATTCAGATGCGGTACAACATTATATTGCGAGGTGTAGGGGCACGGCACTGCCGTGCCCCTACGGGTGTAAATCACGTAAACGAGAAACGCTATAAGTTAAGAATTGTTACTTTACAACTCTTAACTCCTAACTGTACAGACGCGATTAATCGCGTCTCTGCTCTTAACTCCTAACTTTTATGCCTCTAGTTTAGCAATAGCACTCTCTAACTCTTGGGCGATTTGAGTTAGTTTTTCGGGAGTGTTGGTTTCTAGATAGACGCGCACCAGAGGTTCTGTACCGGAAGGACGTAGTAAAACCCAGCTACCGTCTTCTAAATAGAGCTTAATACCGTCTTTACGCCCCACTTCCTTGACTTTAATTCCTGCTACCTCTGTAGGGGGATTTTTGGTAAAGGAGTCGATGACGGTGGTTTTGTGCGCTTCTGTGAGGTGCAAGTCTAGGCGGTTGTTGTAAAGGGGGCCATCGGCTTCGGCGATCGCTTCTTTGACAAGTTGACTTAGAGGTTTGCCTTCATAGGCGATCGCTTCTGCCACTAACATATCGGCTAATACCCCGTCTTTTTCGGGAATATGACCGATAATACTCAAACCGCCTGATTCTTCACCACCAATTAATACAGCAGTTTCGCGCATTTTTTCGCCGATGTATTTAAAACCTACTGGTGTTTCATAAATTTGCAGCCCATTTTTAGCAGCGAAATTATCCAGCAGGTGAGTTGTCGCCACAGTGCGGACGATCGCGCCAGTTTTTCCTTTGTTTTTGATTAAATGACGTGCTAGAACTAACAGCACAGTATTGGGTGTGAGGACGTTTCCTTGTTCATCAACGATGCCAAAGCGATCGCCATCTCCATCCGTCGCCAAACCCAAATCAGCGCGATCGCGAAGTACTGCTTCCACTAACTCAACTAATTGTTCTCCTTTGGGTTCTGGCATTCCACCCCCAAATAACACATCTCTCCAATTGTGGAAACTTTCTAACTCAACGCCACTATGTTGCAAAACTTCATCTAAATAGCCGCGAGAGGTAGAATACAAAGCATCGTACTTTACCTTTAAATTAGCGCTTTTGATCTTTTCTACATCCAGTAGGGTGTAGATAAATTGCATGTAATCAGGTTTCGGATCGAAAATTGAAATTGAACCTGATGGGCTGCTCCCAGGCAACTCATCCGATGCACTTTCGATATTTGCCACAATAGTATCAGTAATCTCTGGAGTGGCAGGGCCAGCATAATCGGGTATATATTTAATCCCACAGTAGGGTGCTGGATTATGGCTAGCAGTAAACATCAACGCCCCTGCGGAATTTAGGTGGCGGGCGTTGTAGGCAATTACTGGTGTGGGGCAATCCCGATCAGTAATTTTCACAGTCCAACCCAAGTCTGCCAGTATTTGGGCTGCTGTTTGGGCAAACTGGTCAGCTAAAAAGCGAGTATCGTAGGCAATAAGTACTGGTCTATCTTTCGTGTAGGCTGTTTCTAAATAAGTAGCGATCGCCCTTGTTACTTTCCGCACATTAGGGAAAGTAAAGTCATCGGCAATAATCCCTCGCCATCCATCGGTACCAAATTTGATCTTGCTGGACATTTTTGCCACTTGCTCCCGTACATTATTAGTACTATAAAAGCTTCGCGCAAAGAGTGTGTAGCAGCAAGTATCCCCGGAAGTTCTTTTCTAAGGGAACCTTAGCTAAAACTTCTTCCCACCGTATTTTCTCTCACTGTTTCTGAGCAATGTCAACCCCCGATCGACCTTTTGCCAGTTATCACCTTTGGTCTCTAATTGCCCCAGCGATCGGGCAAGAACGCTGGCATTGCCAGATGAGACGGGGGTTTATCAAAGCGCGGCAACACGAACCACAAGTCAAAGCGCTATTGACGCAAGCCACCGCACCCCAGCGAATTGGCATACTCGCCCAAAAAGGCATTTATGAGTTTCATCATCACAGTTATCTGTTGAAGCAAGCAGATGGTGTAGAAAGAGTTGCCCAGCTACTGAAATTAGCCAACTCAAGCGAGCAAGTCCAGCAACGCGTGCTGCAAATTTTGAAAAAATATCACGATGCTCCGTTGCTTTTGGATAAAGAAATTATCCAATTAACTCCGGGTGATGAAGGCTTCCCTAAAGCGATTTTAATTGAACAAGAAGATTATTGCTTTCGCTTATATGCAGCTATGGACTGCGTTTTCATTGAGGCTGATAGCACTTTACATATTTTAGATTTCAAAACTGGTAAATCTGTTTTTGACCGACGACAGGCATTAGTTTATTTATTAGCTGCTCGTTATCTTTACCCTGGACGAAAAGCTGTTGCATCATTTTATAATTTGGAAATATCGAAAAAGTCTGAGTTAATTAGTATTAATAATAGTGAATTAGAATCCTTAAAATTTGAGTTAGCTAATGTTGCCCACAAGCACCAGCACGATTTGCAAAAATATCAGGATGAAGCTAGTAATTTTAGTAAAATTTTCCCTCCCAATCCTGGCTCGCACTGCCGCTTTTGTCCATTTAATTCAATCTGTGAGTTTGCCGATTTTAAGCAGCATCAATCATCTCCTCTGCCCAGTTTAAGAGTTAATAGCTAGTGGGGAGTAGGGAGAATAACTAATGCATTTAAAATAACTAACATTTTATGAACGCAATTTGATATTCGTAAATGAACCTTAGAGCTTTGTGAATGAACCTTAGAGGATGTTTGAAAAGTCCGCTTATCGGTAGCAAAAAGTTTTCGATCCCCCTAAATCCCCCTTAAAAAGGGGGACTATGATTCCGGTTCCCCCCTTTTTAAGGGGGGTTAGGGGGGATCAATAAGTGCCTAAAATTACAGCCAACCACTTTTCAAACAACCTCTAAGAGCTTTGTGAATGAACCTTAGAGCTTTGTGAATGAGTGGTTGAGCAGGGAACGCAGGCAATTTTGACTTATCTTCGAGCCAGGTTAGAAGCTAAAGGATAATATCTTTCTAAGCTGCTAGTAGTTGGTGAAGGGGGTGTGGGTAAAACATCATTATTAAATGGCTCGTAACAGCACTATTGCAGAGATTATAAACGTATATTTGACTAGAATTAAGGTATTATAGCGATTATTGTTTGGATACCATCTACGGTAGGGGTTTACAGAAGTGCGCCTCTACCAGGGACACGCCAGTTTAGCTATAAGTTAACGCCGTGTGCAACTTTCTTTCAAACCTAACCTCGAACCCCTTCCCTACCAGCGTTGGGGAGGAAGAATCAAAGCCTCTCGGACTGTGGGCTACGGTGTACACACAAGTCTATTGAGACGCAATTGACGCTTTCTCGAATAGCCCAAAGAAACCTCACCCTGGTTCTGCTACGCAAAACCTGTCCCTCTCCTTATTAAGGAGAGGGATGTCCGATAGGACAGGGTGAGGTTTTGGAGGACTTTTGGGTAATCAATCGGATAACTTGTGTGTACAGCGTTGCTTCCTGTGGGGAAGAGGAATAAGTTGCACATCGCGTAAGTTAATATCTACCGTTTTACTGGTATTAGAAAAATGAGGTTTACAGACTGGGCGACTAGGGTGCTACTAATCTCGCTGATGTTCATGGCTTTAATTGTAGTGCTGCTAATTGGACGAGCAACAAAATTACAACATAATCCGATAACATCCCATACATCCTATCCACAGACTACAACTTGGAGTCAATATCCCCAGGTGCAATTCCAATCAGCGAAATACCCAGAGAAGAAATCTCAACGTCTTATCAAGTCCCCAGTCAAGATTTACAAGCCTGTAGCAAGGTACATAACCACTAAAGCTTTTGCACGTTACAGACCTAATTATCAAGTTGCTTCGGTTGATCCAAGTAACTATGGTGAACGGTACGCCCAAGATGTTAACGGTATTCCTGTCAACAATCAACCGATTATCGTCCTCCATGAAACTGGTTATTCTGCTTCCAGTGCTGTTAATTTTTTTCAAGAACCCCATAACGATGAAAGTGTGCAAGCAAGTTATCACGCTTTAATCAAGTTAGAGGGAACGGTGGTTTATCTAGTACCGCCAGAAAAGCGGGCTTTTGGTGCAGCTAACTCAGTATTTGATGGTTCCGAGGGAGTGGAAACTGTGCAGACTAATCCAAATTTGCCGGCGTCTGTGAATAATTTTGCTTATCACGTTTCTTTGGAAACACCGCCAGATAGTTATGACAGTAGCAGCCAACAAACTCATAGCGGTTACACGGAAGCTCAATATCATTCTCTTGCTTGGTTAATTGCTCAAAGTCAAGTCAGAAACGATCGCATCACTACGCACCGTCTAGTAGACCGTTCTGGTAAAAAAATTGACCCGATAAATTTTGATGGTAATAAATTTCTGAACTTACTTAATACTTATCGTCAGATCAGACCAATCTATAGCGTGAGTAATTAATTTATTTGCTTGCTGTTATAGCGGCTGCCATAATGGTTAGGACAAGTCTGCTATGGATAGCTGTGACAGCCGCTCTCTTAGGGTTTGAGAATGTCCTAAGCTGTCTGTCTACAGCTATAAATTACATCTATAGCAGTTCTCAATTGGATGGAATACAGACCACTCGTAGGGGCACAGCAATGCTGTGCCCCTACCATGCTTTGCATCCAAACGAGAACTGCTATATTTTGAGAACCATAGTTTTTAAAAGTAGTGGCAGCATCTTGCAATTATTGAAGCTATTTGCTAAAGCTATAGATTTGCTGCTTTTCTAGGCGATCGCTAATCGATGAAGGCAGTGTACCATCTGGGAATGTCTGTCGATCTAGTTGGACTTGTAAATTACTCAAAGGATCGCAACCAGAGGAAATCAGAAATTCTAATTTCTGGATGTAAGGCAAAGTTGCGAGGTTGTCCAGAATTTGGAAGACAGCTTGTATATAAGGATGACCACTTTGCTGATACCAATCAGAGCTAGCAACTTTTGGCTGATCAAAACCCAAGTGTACTGTTAAAGATGGCTCGTCAAATAAAGCGATCGCTAAGGGACGCGCTTCTTCCTGCAACAATAAATCATTACTTGCCGCTAAGTGTCGCAGTTTCTCTAGGCGTTCATAACGTTCGGTAACAGCTTCCGGGTCATCTCGCCAGTGGATTGCTACTGTCACTAGATAAGTCTGTAACAGCAGATGACCGAGCTTTTTCGCCTTTGTTGCCAGATAATAGGAATTGTAGTCGGTTGCCTCAATTAACAACGGTAAGCGATCGACTACTTCCAACCCATAACCTTTGACTCCAGCAATTTTACGGGGATTATTCGTAATCAACCGGATTTTTTGGATGCCCAAGTCCATGAGCATTTGTGCCCCCATGCCGTAGTCTCGCAAGTCAGCTGGAAATCCCAAACGCTCATTTGCCTCTACTGTATCCAGTCCCATATCCTGCAATGAGTAGGCTTTCAGCTTGTTAATCAAGCCGATCCCCCGTCCTTCTTGGCGCAGGTATACAACTACACCTTGACCTGCTGCCTCAATCATTTTCAGTGCGGCTTCTAACTGCATCCGACAATCGCAGCGCAAAGAACCCAAAGCGTCACCAGTTAAACATTCTGAGTGCATTCGCACCAAAACCGGCTCATCTTTGAAGTTAGCCGGATCGCCCTTGACAATTGCAACGTGTTCTGTGTTATCCACAGTATGGCGGTAGGCGTAAATTTCAAACTGGCCAAACTGACTAGGCAGCTTAGTAACAACTTCCCGATAGACTAGGCGATCGTGTTTTAGCCGATAACTGATTAAATCGGCAATACTAATAATTTTTAAATTGTGACGTTTAGCGTATTCAACTAACTGCTGCAACCGCGCCATTGAACCGTCGGGGTTTTGAATTTCGCAAATTACCCCAGATGGGTATAGCCCTGCGAGTCTAGATAAGTCTACAGCCGCTTCTGTATGTCCGGCGCGTTTGAGTACGCCTCCCTCTTTAGCCCGAATCGGGAAAATATGACCAGGACGACGTAAATCGGTAGGTTTTGTGGCTGGGTTGAGAGTAACCTGGATAGTGCGGGCGCGGTCTTCGGCTGAAATGCCTGTGCTAACGCCCAACTCCGGCCCGGCATCAATACTCACAGTGAAAGCAGTTTGGTTAGTATCTGTAATGTTGCTGACCATTAAGGGTAAGTCTAGCTCATCTAGGCGATCGCCTGTCATTGCCAAACAAATTAGTCCTCTAGCTTCCACCGCCATAAAATTAATCGTGTCGGGTGTAGCAAATTGGGCAGCACAGATTAAGTCGCCTTCATTTTCTCTATTTTCATCATCTACGACTACAATAACGCGACCAGCTTTTAGGTCTGCTAAGGCGGCATCAATCGAATCAAATTTAAATTTAAAAGCTTGGGTAATATTAGGCTGTGACACAGAAAAATTTCCAGCTACCAAGGTAAATTTTTTTAACAATTTATTCTTTTAAATTGTAGCTCCTTTATAAGGCAAGAAGTAGACTAGCATTGACACTCTCAGGTCTAAAAACAGGCTCGATTGTCTAAGTCTTGCTTAGAAGGGATATTTGACTATCCCTTTAAACGCTCAAAACAATTACCAATTTACCGAATATTCTGATGATTTGATCACGTGGCAAAAATTTTTGCCAGAAGTGGGGATAAAGTGCGGCGACGGTCAAGGATAAGGGAGATGAGGGGTTTGGGGTGTTTTGTGTGCTGTGCGTCTAGTCGCTGATATTGTTTATAGCTGAGAACGAATTAACCATTCATGGGTAAGGATTTCAGATCATGGGCAAATTTAGACGCGTACCCGTTGGGATTGTTGGCGCGTCGGGCTATGGCGGAGTACAGTTAGTACGATTACTGATGGATCATCCAGAAGTCGAACTGGTTTATTTAGGCGGTGAGAGCAGTATCGGGAAATCTTTGGGGGATCTCTACCCGTATTTGGCTCATGCAACTAACCTGCTAATAGAGGCGGTAGAACCAGAAATAATTGCTCATCGCTGTGAAGTAGTTTTCCTGTCTTTACCAAATGGTCTGGCTTGCCAAATCGCGCCCAAACTGTTGGAAAAAGGATGTAAAGTATTAGATTTAAGTGCAGATTATCGGTTTAGTGATTTGACAACTTATACAAATTGGTATGGGACACAGAGAAGCGATCGCACAATTGCAGCTACAGCAGTTTATGGATTACCAGAACTTTATCGCGATCGCATTGCCGAAGCTCAACTCATTGGCTGTCCTGGTTCCTATCCCACTGCAAGTCTTCTGGCACTTTTGCCACTTTTAAAGCAAGGTTTAATCGTACCAGAAACAGCTATTATCGATGCCAAATCTGGCACATCTAGCAGTGGACGGCAAGCTCAAACAAACTTATTACTAGCTGAGGCAGACAACTCCATAGCAGCTTTCAATGTCGGTCGTCACCGTCATACCCCAGAAATTGAGCAAATTTGCAGTGACTTAGCTGGTCACGAACTCATGATCCAATTTACACCACACCTGATCCCAATGGTGCGCGGTATTTTGGCAACCGTATATGCCACACTGCGCGATCCTGGTTTAGTGCGAGATGACTTAATCACAATTTTCTCCGCCTTTTACCGCAACTCTCCTTGGGTGAAAATCTGCGGTAGCGGCATTTACCCCCAAACTAAATGGGCTAGCGGCAGCAATCTTTGTTACATCGGTGTAGAAGTTGACCCACGCACAGGTCGCGTGATTGTCATGTCAGCAATTGACAATCTAATTAAAGGACAGGGGGGGCAAGCGATTCAGTGTCTAAACCTGATGATGGGCTGGGATGAAACCTTGGGATTGCCCAAACTTGGCTTCTATCCGTAAATGGGCATTGGGCACTTGTACTGACTTGTACTGACTTGTACTGAGCGGCGTCGTTGGCGCAGCCTAAGAAGAGAAGTAACGAAGTCGTTGGCGTAGCCTAAGAAGAGAAGTATTGGGCATTGTTTTATTCTTCTCTTGCCCGTCTGCCCGTCTGCCCGTCTGCCCGTCTGCCCGTCTGCCTCCCCAGTCCGCAATCCCTACTTCGGACCTAAACCTACAGCACCAGCATAAACGGCGCGATCGCCTAATTCATCTTCAATTCGCAGCAAGCGATTATATTTTGCAACGCGTTCGCTGCGACAGAGGGAACCGGTTTTAATTTGACCGGCACGGGTTGCTACGGCTAAATCAGCGATCGTTGTATCTTCGGTTTCACCAGAACGATGGCTAATTACTGAACGGAAACCGTTACGAGTCGCCAAATCAATCGTTTCTAAGGTTTCAGTCAGAGAACCAATTTGATTGAGTTTTATCAAAATGGAATTAGCGGCTTTTTCCTGGATGCCTCTTTGCAAGCGCGTGGCATTAGTAACAAACAAATCATCTCCCACCAGCTGCACCCGTGAACCTAACTTCTGGGTCAGCAATTGCCAACTTTGCCAATCTTCTTCATGCAAGCCATCCTCAATTGACACAATTGGATATTGATTAACCAATTGAGCAAGGTAATCAATAAACACCGTAGGAGCGTGAGGTTGACTATCATAGACATACTGCCCATTCTTGTAAAACTCACTAGCCGCCACATCCAACGCCAAAGCTACTTCTTCCCCTGGCTTATAACCAGCTTTCTCAATGGCAGCAACCAGCAATTCCAAAGCCACCTGATTAGACTCTAGGTTAGGGGCAAAACCGCCTTCATCGCCCACACCAGTTAGTAAACCCTTCTCATCTAATACTTGACTGAGGGTTGCAAACACCTCTGCGCCCCAGCGCAATGCTTCCCGGAAGGAAGTTGCGCCAATTGGGACAATCATAAACTCTTGAAAATCTACGTTGTTTGAAGCGTGTGCGCCACCGTTAATCACGTTCATCAACGGCACTGGGAGCAAATTCGCTAAAGGTCCACCTAAATAGCGATATAGAGGAATTCCCAAAGATTCAGCACCAGCTTTGGCTGCTGCTAGGGAAACCCCCAAAATCGCATTAGCCCCCAAATTAGATTTGTTAGCAGAACCATCTATAGCGATCATTGTCCGGTCTAGCAGTTCTTGGTTGAGGACATCCAAACCTAACAATTGGGGTGCAAGTGCTTCTCTGACGTTTTGCACTGCCTTAAGTACGCCTTTGCCCCCATAACGGCTTTTATCGCCATCACGCAGTTCATGAGCCTCAAAAGTGCCAGTAGAGGCACCACTGGGAACTTGTGCTAGTCCGACAACACCGTTGGCTAAATGCACTTCCGCTTCAATTGTCGGTCTCCCGCGTGAATCAAGAATTTCACGAGCTGCGATCGCCTCAATAGCAGTATCTAGAATGTTACTCATCTTTACTTAGTCCTTTACTTCGATTGCTTTCTTAGCGCCGATATAGTTTAGTGGCTAACCCAATCGCTAGCATAGGCGTTTAGGAAGCTTTATAGGCTGAGATTTAAGAATATTTCCAGTCATTTGGTCAAAGCGCTTTGCCCAAGGATTGAGATTAAGGATTAGAGATTAGGGACTGACAAATAAAAAAATATCCAACTATTTATTGTGGGGTGGGCGACACGAGAGCCTTTGGTTACTGGG
>NZ_JBTYKD010000023.1:0-3921 GCF_054880495.1 Nostoc sp. | reverse complement strand
TATTTGAGTTGGGAGCAAGATTACTCCCAACTCATTGGGGCGCATGGCTGTGCGTTGGTGTCTCCATTTTTCAAAGTAGGGAGAAGTTAAATTTGTGTACGCCATTTCTGAAGGGCTATCTCGTAATCCTCTGTTTTACTCTGATAAACACTCCGCCAATGAAAAAATAGTCCTAACCCCCATCCTAAAACTGGGAAGATAGCCCAAAAATAACTAGGACTAGTAATTAAATTCAACAGAATCAGGCATAAATTCACCGCTAGGAAGGAAATAAAGTGTGCCCAAAACGCTCTGCGTCGGAAAGTATTAAATGTGCGCCGTGAACCTTCCTCTTCTTGTTGAGCTAACCACTTTTGTTCAGTTGTTTCCAAGATATTAGAAGAAATACCTAACTCAGATGCCATTTCTACAAGCTCTTCTCGTGAAAATTCACCTTCCTGTTTACGAGTGAGTGCTATTTGAAGGATTTGTTGCACATCTTCGGAATCGTAAGTCATTTTAATTACCTTATAAGTTTGTGTGTAAATACGCTTTTGATTTCACGAAGTTTTCCATAGGCTTGGTAAAATTCAGTTAGCAAATGCCTCCACATTTTGCACCCAATACTTAGTGACATTCACAAGCTTATTATTTTCTCACAATCGATTTAGGGCTACTGTATTTGTCAATACCTCTATATTGCTTTTCCTAATAAGAATGAGGTACAGCTTAACCTCAACCCGATAAAGCTGTGCTTTATCTCCCCTCTCCTTACCAAGGAGAGAGGTTAGGGAGCCAGTGCGTTGCGTATTTTCCCACGCCACTTGCTTTATGCCGGGAAACCCGTTCACCGCAGTGGCTCCCCGTTGTAGCAACTAGCATGGTGAGGTTTTGATATGATCTACTTCATGCACCTGGGAAGCACTATATGACAATGCCCTAACAGCGATCGCTCTTAAGACATTGAGCCAAAGATTATCTGAAAGTTGAATGCTAATAGTGTCAGAAAATGTTGACAATTGTCAAGGTAAAATTCTCGCTTTTGAACGGTTGTTTGATGTTAATTAAAAACCCCGGTATTTGCATCGTATTTGGATGCAATAGACACATTAATTTTAGATAAATAGTTCCAAAACCTTGTCTAGTATAGATTTTAGTTTGTGTAATCTGACGATCGCCACTCTCTCTATTTGGGAAATTAGATACTCAACTGCAATTCCCACTTATTCATGGGCGTATGTGGTTTTTAAGCTAATTCATTCCGCCTAACAACTTCCAATAAGCGTAAATTTCAATTTATCGGCCGTAAATTGATAAGTAGAAAGCAAAAAATGCAACTCACACGTCCTATGAACAACAGCATTTTTAACCGAACCATCTCTCCAGTTGCGATCGCCATTATTGGTGGTGGCTTTAGCGGTTCTCTGGTTGCAGCTAATCTTTTACGCAACGCAACTATGCCATTGTCCATCAAGTTGATTGAACGTAATTCGGAAGTGGGTAGAGGAGTTGCTTACGGGACACCAGTGGACTGTCACTTGCTGAATGTGCCTGCGGGTAAGATGAGCGCTTATGCTGATGAACCAAATCACTTCCTCAACTGGCTGCACAAAAATGGGCATGAACAAGTAACTCCATCTACCTTCGTTCCGCGTCGGGTTTATGGGGACTATGTGCAGGCGACTTTAAAAGCAGCACAGGTAAATGCACCGGCTAATGTGCAGCTAGAGAAGATTATCGATGAAGCGATCGCCATTGAAACAAAACCCCACAACACAATAGTCTACCTGAGCAGTGGTCAATGTTTGTATGTGCAAAAAGCGGTGTTAGCGTTGGGCAATTTCCCGGCAATTCTGCCTGCACCGCTCGCCGTTTTAGACAACCGCTATGTTAAAGATGCTTGGTCTGCGGATGCAATTACCGACTTAAATCCAGAGGATGCTATTCTGCTGGTGGGTAGTGGGTTAACAATGGTAGATGCGGTTGTTGCCCTGCATCAACAAGGGTTTCAGGGAAAAATTCATACCGTCTCGCGCCACGGATTGATGCCCTTTAAGCACAAATCAACAGCTGCTTATCCGGCATTTATTAATGTAGAAACTGCGCCAAAAACGGCGCGAGGACTGCTGCATCTGGTACGTCAAGAACTGCGCCAAGCCCTTACCCAAGGACACGCTCAAGATTGGCGGGCGGTAATCGATGCCATGCGCCCAATTATTCCAGAACTTTGGCAAGCACTGCCATTACCGGAACAGAAGCGATTTCTGCGCCATGTCAAAGCATATTGGGAAGTTCACCGTCATCGGATTGCTGAAGGAATTGCCGAAGTAATGGATGCTGCAATGGAATCTGGTCAACTGAACCATTACGCAGGTCGGATTCAAAGTTGTCAGGAGTTTGAGAATGGAGTGAATGTGAGCATCTGCGAACGGGGGACGCAGAAAAATATCTTTTTGCAGGTGAAGCGGATTATCAACTGCACCGGCGCAAATTGTGATTACCGCAGATTGCAGCACCCATTGGTCGCTAGCATCCAAGAACAACGGCTGATCCGTCCCAACATCTTGTCAATGGGAATCGACACCGCCCCCAATGGTGCGCTGATCGATGCAGATGGAAATACATCTCAAATGCTCTACACCTTGGGGACACCGCGTAAGGGCAATCTTTGGGAAACCACTGCTGTTCCAGAAATTCGCGTTCAGGCGGCAAATTTGGCACAGGAGTTACTCAAATCTCTCAATCCAAAACCCGATGCTACTACTTTTGGGTTGATGAAACCTAGTATGTTATTTCGTCAACTATTCGATAAAGAATCTAGTACTTATACTTACCTAATTGCCGATCCAGAAACCAAAACAGCTATCCTAGTTGATCCTGTATTGGAGCAAGTCGAACGTGATCTTCAGATATTGCGACAATTAGGGCTGACCCTGCGCTACTGTATAGAAACTCACATCCATGCTGACCACATTACTGGAACAGACAAATTGAGGTCACTAACGGGTTGTTTAGCGATTTTGCCTGAGAATGCTGCGGCCACATGTGCAGACCACTACATTGCCGATGGAAATATGTTGGAATTAGGGAACGTGGAGATTCGAGCGATCGCTACCCCTGGTCACACTGACAGCCACATGGCATACTTAGTCAACGACACTCACCTATTAACTGGAGATGCCCTGTTTATCCGGGGTTGTGGTCGTACCGATTTCCAAAACGGCGACGCTGAATCACTGTATGATGCCGTTACTCAAAAGCTATTTACATTACCAGATGACACCTTGGTATATCCCGGTCACGACTACCAAGGACAGACAGTATCCACCATTGGCGAAGAAAAGTGCTGGAATCCTCGTTTTGCTGGACACAGCCGCAACCAGTTTATCGAACTAATGAAAAACCTCAACTTACCCCAACCGAAAAAGATTCTAGAAGCTGTACCTGCAAATCAGCATTGTGGCAGAATTTTAGCTGCACTAGATTATCAAATTTGAACAAATATACCAGATGAGAAACAAGATTCTTGCTCCCTCTCCGAACCCACGGAGAGGGTTGGGGTGAGGTTTGACAAGGCTTTTTAGGAAAGTGAGATGCTTCCCTGTTTTTTTCTGAGCTTTCTAACTAATTGCTTTCTTTTTCTTCAGCCATATTCCCAACAACCCAGCAGTAACTATTATTCCTCATACTCAATAAAGGCTGAAATGCTTGCTGTATATAGGTCTTAGTATAAATTTACCAGATATTATTAAATATCTAAAATCCTAGATATACCAACAAAATAGTTTTAATTATCTGTTTAAACCTCATCTAAGTTGAGAAGCGTAGTTTTTGCCCTCACCCTAAATCCCTCTCCCAGATATGGGAGAGGGACTTTGAAATTCTGGCTCCCCTTCTCCCAAATTTGGGAGAAGGGGTTGGGGGATGAGGGCAAATCCTTTT
>NZ_JBTYKD010000022.1:0-6035 GCF_054880495.1 Nostoc sp. | reverse complement strand
TCCGGGGTTGACGTGCCAGTTGCAAGGACAAATGTCTTTGTTTGGGATGTTCGATCTGGGCTAAAGCTCAGTGTCTTTAGACCTGAGTTGCTTACCTCTTCCATTGCCTCGCCCAAAGGCTTTTTGAATTTTGAACACTAGTAGTCTGTCCCATTAGTTCTGAGGGTTAGCAGAGTCAAGAGTAATTGGTTTTAGTTTTTTATACTTATCTGGATACTTATGTTGAAAATAAGCTTCCAGCACTTGTAAAACCATTGGGCCACAAATAGTACCGCCATGCTCGCCAGTATTTTCCCCAAAGGCCACAACCACAATTTCCGGCTGATTACTGGGGGCATAGGCACCAAACCAAGTATGATTTGGGCGACCACCACCAGCTTCAGCAGTACCACTCTTTCCAGACGCTGGGGGAATTGTCGGCACATTCAAGCTCTTACCTGTACCCTCACTCACCACCTTCCGCAGTCCCTCTCGGAGAACTTTGATAGTTTCCGGCTTCATATTTAACGATGAGCGCCAACTTTTTGCATCTTCATTGTCTTTGAGCAAATGCGGCTGAACTCGATACCCACCATTAGCGGGGACAGAAAACATAATCGCGGATTGCAGGGGTGTCACTTGCAAAGCACCTTGACCAATTGACATATTAATGGTATCACCTACACTCCAAGGCGTTTTCAAAACTCTCTGCTTCCATGTTTCATCTGGAACCAAGCCTTTTGATTCTTCGTTAGGAAATTCAATGCCAGTTTTTTGACCAAACCCGTATTTGCGACTCCATTCGATTAAAGTTGGGCCACCGACTTTTCTACCAACTTGATAGAAGAAAGTATCACTACTCATGGCGATCGCTCTGGGAAATCCTAATGGCCCGAATCCGGCGTGGTTCCACTCACCAAAAGTCACTCCCCCAACAGTCAGGGAACCAAAGGTCTGTAATACTGAGTCAGGAGAGAATTGACCTGATTCGAGTCCAGCTGTTGTAGTGACAATTTTGAAGGTACTGGCGGGTGGAAAGGCACTCAGCGCCCGATTGATCAAGGGATGCTCTTTACCTTGCACGCTTTCCCAATCTTTTTGGGAGAGTTTTTGTTTAGAGAAGATATTTGGATCAAAAGTGGGGTAAGATACCATTGCTAAAACAGCACCATTCTTCGGATCAATTGCCGCGATCGCACCTCGTTGATTTCCCAAAGCTTTTTCGGCTGCCTTCTGCACATCTAAATCTATCGTCAGGTGCAAATCGTTACCAGCTTTTGCCTGTTTCTCTCCCAAAACCCGGATTGGTCTACCCGCACCATCTACTTCCACTTGCTGACCGCCCCATTCGCCCCGCAGAGCTTTCTCATAAGCCTTTTCCACCCCCATCTGACCAATTACATCTCCGAGCCGATAGCCTTGCTGCTTCTTGTCCTTTAACTGGTCGGCAGTTAATTCCCGTGTATAACCTAGTACGTGTGCTAATTGTTCACCGTGGGGATAATAACGCACAGAATCTGTATTAATTTCCACTTCCGGGAGTTGATTTTTATACTCTTTTAATGCCGTAATTTGTGCTTCATTTAGATCACGAGCGACGCGGATAAGTGAAGAAGAATTAGCACCGGCTTGTTCTAATTTCTTTTCCATCTCATCTTGCGAAATGTTGAGAATTTGCGTTAGACGCGGGCCGACTACAGACCAGGAAGGTTTAGTATGTGCCATCGGCCATAAGTATACAGAGCTAGCATAGCGAGTACTGGCTAAAAGTTTGCCATTTCGGTCAAAAATACTGCCCCGTTCCGGTTGTTTGAGAATCATCCTAATTCGGTTCGCTTCGGCTCTTTGGCGGAGTTTTGGCCCTTCAACAATTTGCAAATATGCCAAACGTGCCTCAATACCAACGGTCATTAATAGGGTAAATACGATTAAAAATATTGATTGGAAACCACGTCCAACTGTACGTGTATCTTTTTTGCTGCCAAGTGATGGGAACATAAACAATTCAAAATGAATAAACGCAATCCTAGCCAGCTTTTTAGCAATTGCTAATATGTAATTTTAATGCATATTAGGTTAACTAAAGAATGGATAAATATAAGTAAAAATACATACTTTTGTACTCAGTAAGAGGGATGAAGAAATTGGGCGAGTATATTCTTGAACAATTGTTTTTGGCGGATACAATAAACCAAAGTGTCAAATCTAGTCTGCCCCATAGACTAAATCAATTGACAAACTAACGTAAGATCAGGCTACTGAGGATTATGGCTCAACTTGTCATGCAGAATCAGAGGGGGATAACAACTTTTCAGCCACTTGATGTTGAACTGCGTAACGTCTTCAAGTTTTTTAACCAAGAACCAGCAGTACATGGAATCAGCTTGGATGTCAGACAAGGAGAATTTTTTAGTATTTTAGGCCCCTCCGGTTGTGGGAAAACAACAATACTGCGCTTAATTGCTGGGTTTGAAATCGCTGACGCTGGCAAGGTGTTGATTCAGGGTCAGTCTATGACTAATGTGCCGCCTTACCGCCGACCAGTCAATACTGTATTTCAAAGTTATGCTCTATTTAACCATTTGAATATCTGGGATAACATCGCCTTCGGACTGAGGTTAAAAAAAATACCCAAATCGGAAATTGAAGCTAGAGTCCAAGAAGCTTTAAAACTCGTGAAAATGGAAAGTTTGCGATCGCGCTTTCCCAATCAACTTTCTGGTGGTCAACAGCAGCGAGTTGCCTTAGCAAGGGCTTTAATCAACCGTCCCACTGTCGTACTACTGGATGAACCTTTAGGGGCGTTAGATTTAAAATTGCGTAAGGAAATGCAGTTTGAGTTATCAAATTTACACAAAGGCTTAGGAGTGACCTTTGTGATGGTGACACACGACCAAGAAGAAGCATTGTGTTTGAGCGATCGCATTGCCGTGATGAACCAAGGCAAAATTGAACAAGTTGGCACTCCCAGCCAAATTTACGAACGTCCCGAGACAGCTTTTGTTGCTGATTTTATTGGCGATACTAATTTATTCAGTGGTGAAATCGTCGGCGTAGACGCCTCTAATGTGCAAATTTCGACAAAAACGGGACTCTCAATTGTCATTAGCCGCGCTGAAGATACACCATCTGAAATATCACAAGCGGTGGTAGTGAGTGTGCGCCCAGAAAAAATACAGCTTTCGCTTTATCCACCTAATTTGCCAGCTAACTGCTTTGAAGGACGGCTTGTTAATGTTATGTATTTGGGCACACACGTTAATTATGTTGTGGAATTAACAAATGGTATTAGCATAAATGTGTTGCAACCTAATACTTTTGGCGGTTTACCAGACCGAGATACACCGATCTACGCTTGGTGGGCAGAAAATGATTGTTTAGCTATTAGTAAATAGTTATACGAATCTCCCTTAATTGGTAAGAGATCACAAATTCAGTTCCCTCGTTTGGTACGGAATTCACTTTAACCTAATCGCGTAATTTCCCTTCGCGTAATTCGTAATTCGTAATTCGTAATTCGTAATTCGTAATTCGTAATTACGTTTTAGCAAGGGTTTCAGAGATTACAAATGGGTGGCTTATTTACGCCGTGCTGTACTAGGTCGTGTGAAGTGTCAAAAATCTTGCTCTAGGGCTGGGGATGTAGAAACCCCACCCGATAACGTTGTAGGGTGGGGTAGTTCATTTGAACCACTGTAGTCAATATGGATAATTCTTCTTAATCAAATCCTATTATGTGGAATGTGGGTTATAACATTCAGTAATGGAATAATACCTTGACACCGTACTAGGAATATCAACCCATGTCAATTTTAAGAAGAGTTCCTTGGGTGTCCCTGGCGTTAGTGCTGCTTAGTTACTTTACTTTGGGCTGGGTAATATCTGAAATACATGTTCCTCTGTTTGTGTGGGTGATAACTGTAGTTGCTATCTTGCTTTTAATAGTAACGTTGACCGCTCCTTGGCCGAAGATGACATATTACATTTTGCTTAAATCAAATACCAGGACTTTCGGCGTTGCCGTCTTAGCAGCTTTCTTATTCTTTATCATGATTACCTGGTTTCAAATATTCCTTGATACCTTACTGATCATTTCAGCGACTATATTAGTCAGGATAGACTTTCAAAGAGCGGGTCTTAGGGAAGGGCTAGCCTTTTCTACTGCATCTATATTTTCATTGGGAGGTTTAGCTTTGGGTGCCCTAATCTACAAGTTAATATATTCCCAAATGGCGCTAAAGTTATGAACTATAGCCAAAAAAGCTAGCGATGCCCTTCTCTACGAGACGCTACGCGTAGCTTGCTTCCACGAAGTGGTACGGCGCAGGCTCAGGGTAAGATCTGCGGTGCGCTGTGCCAAGGCTTGATAACCACTATTGCTATACTCACAACTTCCTTTTTGGCTCAGATTCCCCACTTCTTAAAAAAGTCAGGAATCTTGTTATTCAATACTTGGGTTCAAAATACAGGCTGTTCAAACAGCAGTAGAGAGAGGAAAAAATCCATGATAAAAATTGATACCCAACTAATAACAACTGCTTTTGTTGCCGATTCTCCTACTTCCTTGGCTCCGCCCTTAGTAGTTAACCCCCAACTACAGCCAATGATAGCAACCAGCACTCCAAAAATAAACCCTTTTAGCAAAATAACAAACAAATCTGACGGTTCTAAAAAATCTCTGACTGATTCTAAAAATGTTTCGGGAATAATTTGGTAAAACTGTGAGGCGGCAAAAACTCCGCCGCTGATGCCCGTAACTAAAGCCAAAATCGTCATCAAAGGCACCATCAAACCACAAGCAATTACTCTCGGAAGTACTAGATAATCAATTGGATCAGTTTTCAGCATATAAAGTGCATCAATTTGCTCTGTGACTCGCATTGCACCTATTTCTGCGGCAAAAGCAGAACCCACTTGTCCCGCCATAATACTAGCAGTCAAAATTGGAGCCAATTCTCTACAAAAAGCTAAGGCAAAAGCACCTCCCACAGCATTCACAGCCCCAAATCGGGCTAATTCCCTCGCCGTCTGAATAGTAAAAATCATTCCGGCAAAACTGCTGACTAGGAGAACTGGAGAGATACAAACTGGCCCAGCAGTCACCATATGTTGCAAAATCTTGCGGTAGTAGGTTTTTCCTTGGAGTAAATGTAGCCACACTTGACCGAAAAGCAGTACTGCTGCAAAACAGCGTCCAATCCAAGATTGATCAAAATTTCTCTTTGGTTGCAATTTTATCGTCCTTAAGACTGACTTTTTTTGCACATATGTTATATCAATTCTCCAAAATAAGACTACAGATACGCAGAATGGTGGAAACCCAGCCAGATGTAATCTGACTTTCTCAATTAACTAACCCTCAAAGTAGAGGAGGTGTTTGGGCATGGTTCAACTTAGCTTAATAAACTTTAGCGTCAATATTGTTAAATCCTACACGGTGATGCTACCAGTCGGGTGCTATATTTTGGAAGATAAAGGAAGGCTACTCAAAAATTCTTCGCGAATTTTCCGGAATCGATAACAACGGGGTGGTAGTACATATCAGAGCATCGATATTATACTGAACCTCTATAACTAACCTTCGGGGAATATAGCCCCATTGTTTCCGCTCAAAAGCCCGGTCATCAAGACCGGGTTTTTGATGTTTATAAGTAATTGGGCATAATTAATTACACAATGACTGTAAGTATCTTTGTTCATCTAGTTACCAAGTTGCAGTCCAGCAATTCAGAGTCAGAGCGATCGCCGCTACGTTATTAAAACTGTGCGCGTATCAAATAAAACTGTTTTCCAGAAACCTTTAAGAGATTTTATCGGTCTGGTTTTCCAAATTATCCAAAAATCTGCCAATGTCATCTTCTGCTCAAGATATTCCGGGATTACCCGATTTGACTTTGACCTATGAACCTATCTCACTAATATCAAAATGCGTTCATAGTATAGACAAGGATGCATTGAACCTGTAAGGATTCAGGTCATACCAAAATGTCTACAATCGTTTCCTGATAATACTTTCCGGGGATTAACTACAAATTTATATTCTCAATAATAATTAC
>NZ_JBTYKD010000021.1:0-4121 GCF_054880495.1 Nostoc sp. | reverse complement strand
AAGGATTATAAGATATATAGAATAATATTTATCATCTGGCTTCAATTTTTTTTATTGAGTGAGTAGTTGATTGTCGAAAGTAGCAAATAAATCTGAATTTATCAAGGCATTTGAAAAATACGGCTTGTTTCTACTGTGAAGCGAAAAAACTCGGTAACATCAATACATATAGTCGCCAAAAAATATGTGATGAGTAATACCAAATAGTCAACTTAACGTTAAAAGGGCGATTAGAAACCGCAACTACACGAGGTAAAACCCATGGAGGTGGGTTTCAAGCACTCAATTTTTCCTTAACTTCGTTTGTGTAGCGGCGAATTCTATTGCCCTGGCTCTAAGTTGATACCAATGAGCAATGCTATGCTTCGCTTCTACTGTATATTGCATCCAAACGAGAACCGCTATAGATCCTATAGACAATATTGCAACTATTAGTAGTCTGTCAAGTTTAAATTGATGGGTAAGCAAGTTCGTAGTAAGGACTTTAGTGCTTAGAAAATAAGGACTAAAGTCCTTACTACAAACTCTTCATTAATAGCTTCAGAAAGTACTACTTTACGCTTAAGAAAGAAAATTTTCCATTAACGCCGTTTGCTTCCATCTTCAGTTGGGCAACGTAAAACTCTTTCTGAATGACATCACCTACTGGTGTAAAAGCAATTTCCCCAAGAGGAGTTTGATACTTTCCTTTGAGTAACTCCTGATTTAATTGTGTACGCAACTCTGGCAGCGTCAATTTGTTAATTTTGCTTTTTTTATCCAAAGATTGTAGAGCTTCTACATATACTTGTAAGGCAGTAAAAGCTTGAGCGCTTACTTGAGGTGGTTCTCTATGATATTGTTCAACGTAGGCTTTACGAAATGCAGTGTTAATTTTACTGGGATATACAGGACTGTAAGCTTGAGCAATAATCACGCCATCACAAAGCGCTCTGCACACAGAAAATATATGAGATGTGTTAAAACCATTGCCACCAATAATTATTCCTTTATAACCAAGTTCGCGTAGTTGTTTAACTAAATTACCTCCATCTACAGCTAACCCGGATATAATCACTAAGTCTGGTTTTAAATTAATCGCATTGCTGGCTTGAGCTTGAAAGTCGGTATCTGTTGTTTGAAACTTTTGTACTGTTACTAAATTCAATCCTAAATCTTTAACTGTCTTCTGAAAAATTTCTGTTTCCGACTTATTGAAAGCATCATTTTGAGCGTAGAATACAGCTACTCTTTTGATTTGAGAATTTTGCTTGAGTGCAGCTTTCACCGAATAAGGAGCGACGACAGCAACAGATGAAGAAACACGAGCAACATAATCACCGATTTCGGGAATGCCTTTAGCAGTATTTGATGCTGCAATAACTGGAACTTGATTACGTTCTGCTATGGGGTCAGCGCTAAAAGCTTGTTGTGACAGGGTAGGGCCAACAATGCCAACAACTTTATCTTGATTAATTAAAGTTTGAAAGGCATTAATGGCTCCAACTTCATCGCCACCAGTATCTTGATATACTAATTTAATTGCTCTACCATTGATACCACCTTGAGCATTGAAATACTTTTCAGCAATTTTTACTCCATCAGTTCCCTCTTGACCAAGTAATGCTACATTGCTTGTTTTGGCAAAAGCGATCCCGATAGGAATAGCATCAGCTGCACCTGTTGTTACTATTGGATTATTTGCAGAATTTGCACCAGTATTACCACTTTTACCACAGGCTATTAGTACCATAGAGCAGATAAATAATAATACCGTTTGATGAACGATACCAACGGACAGCCTAACGGCGATCGCACTTTTCATAGATGCATGAGTATTTTATTTACTATGATAATACTGGCTATGCAGGCAAAGCGCACTGTCGGCATCAGAGTTTGTAAAAGATAGTCAATAGCCTCTTGTCTAGCCCTTTAGAGCCATAGCTATGAACGATTAGCAGCACTACACCCAAAGAAAACTCAGATTTAATAATGAGCAACATTCGTTTGTACCTAGATGAGGATGCAAGGAGTCATAAGCTTTATTCAGCTTTACGCGCTCGTAGTGTAGTTGTCTGGAAACCAGATTTAAAATAAAACCCTTATTACCTCGTTACAATCGATGTATGCGTTAGGCATTCAAGAGTTATCAGCCATGAAATTGATTTCCGAGCCACCGATTCCTGTAAAAATTCAAAAAATGAAGGAACGGGTGCGGTGGATGCATCCAAGTTTTGTAGAACGGGGAATTGATCAAACCAGTATGGTGATTGACGATCGCAGGGAAGATAGTCCAGAATTTTCCTTTATGGTTATCGGTGATTCTGGCACCAAATCCCATTCTCGACACCACCCCCAACGAAAAGTTGCTGAACTAATGCTGACTCACCGCGATGATTGCAGTTTTGTGTTGCACACAGGTGATGTAATTTATGTGGTGGGTTCCCAAGAGTATTACTCGACAAACTTTATTGAGCCTTACCGCGAATTTCTTGTTGGTGGCGACAACCCCAAAAGCATTTCCTACGATCGCATGGTGTTTAATCTACCATTTTTGCCAGTCCTTGGTAATCATGATTACTACGATGTGCCGTTGATGTACCGTTTATTTACCGGAACAACATCGTCACTACGTCGCTTGTTGAGCTACAAAGATATCGAGATTGGCTGGCATGGATCCTATCAAGGTAATGCTTATGCGCGAGCGTTTTTAGACTATACCCAGGCGCTCGCTTCCCCACAAGAGTTAGAACGTCATTTAGATCAACACTATACTGCTAAGACCGATACAGGGCGATGTTTGCGTTACGAACCTGGACATTTTACCCGTTTGCCCAATCGTTATTACACCTTCCGTTACGGCGGGATTGATTTTTTCGCTTTAGATTCCAACACCTTTAATACACCATCACCTTTACCTGCAACTCAAAAAGGGGAAATTTTCCGTCGCCAATTGCAAAAGCGTCGCCAGGAAATAGATCAAGAAGAATTGCAGATTTTGGGAATATGCCATGAACTCAACCCAGATAAACCCACTGACGCAGAAAAACTTGATGAGCTTAGTGCCAAATTAGACCAAATAAATGAGATCAAAATCGATATTGAAAAACAATTGGCATCTGAGAAAATGCCTGCGATCGATTTTGAACAACTTGAATGGTTGCGAAGCAGACTAATCGAATCTTGGAACACCTCCAAAGTGCGCGGACGTGTAATCTTTTTCCACCATCCACCCTACGTCACAGAAGCTACTAAGTGGGATCAGGCGCAAACTTTGGCAGTTCGCCACCGCTTGCGCTGGGTATTTGAACAAGTGGCAGAAAATCTTGGTTCTCTAATTAAAGAACGTCCTATAGTAGATTTGATTTTAAATGGTCACGCTCACTGTTTGGAGCATCTTTGCACAACTGATACCGGATTTGCTGACTCCCACATTAACTGCATTATCTCTGGTGGTAGTGGTCATCGTCCCCGCTATCAACGCCGAGGGGGGACTGAATTGATGGAGACTTTTACCGAAATTGCAGGTAAATCGATTCGGAAAGTTGCAGATTCAAAGCTTTTTGTGGGTCGTCATGACTATAATTTTCAGAATCGACTGCCTTATTCATGTGTGCGGATTGATGTTCTGGATGGTAGGCCACCCAAGTTTATCATCAGACCACTGATCGCTGAACAGATTGAAGATGAGTGGTATAACCGCGAACTTGAACCATTTGTGATTTAAATAAAAACCTCACCCTGCTTCTGCTACACAAAACCTGTCCCTCTCCGTGAGTTCGGAGAGGGATGTCCGCCAGGACAAGGTGAGGTTTTCCAAGGATTAATCATCCGATCGCACCTTATATCATATCCGGGTAATTAGTTATGATTCCATAGTCATTGCACCCCACACGCCAGTTGCTCATGGGGGAAACCCCCTATTCCCGCCCTGGCTCCCCTTAATCAACTTCGCCACTCTAATGTAGTGTTGCACAATGATCTTAATTGACGTTTTCCCCGTCAGCCATTAAGCAATAGTTTATGGGTGGAGTTTAAGTCTTTAACACCGCACTTTTGCACAGATGCAAAGGTTAGGTATATCTTAATCTTAAATAGAGTTTTGATAATTTTAGATTATGGCAGGACACAGTAAATGGGCA
>NZ_JBTYKD010000020.1:0-3313 GCF_054880495.1 Nostoc sp. | reverse complement strand
GCGGCATCGTCAGTTACTTCCCAACCTTGACGGACACCTTCAGCATGGCACTGTTTCAACAACTTGACATCAAATCCTTGAGGAGTTTGTGCCGCCCAGAGTTGTCGTCTATCGGGTGTTTTTTGAATTATGCCTTGTTCATCGACAATTTTGATCGTGTCTTTGACGGGTACACCAGCAATTAAACCGGGACAGTGGCGAATCGCCTCGGCACAAGAGTTGAATAAATCTGCTGTGACAAGACATCTAGCCCCATCATGAATCAACACTTGTTCTGCGGCTGCTGGTAGCGCCTGCAAGCCATTGAAAACAGATTCTTGCCGGGTGGAGCCACCTTGGATCAATTCCACTGGTTTAGTCAGCTTCAAATCGGCGAGAATTGCTTTCAAATCAGACCAGTCATCAGGTTGAGAAATAATCCCGATCCAAGTGATTGTACTGGCGGCTTCGGCGGCTAATAGAGTCCAAGCAATAATTGGTTGCGATCGCACTAGGAGCAGGAGTTTATTCCGGTTACTCCCCATTCTTTTTCCCATTCCCGCAGCTGGAATTAATAAATACACAGAATTCCTCTATCTTTAAGCTCTATATTTTCCCCTAAAATAGGGAGCGAGTAAGCGTCAATAAATATTATGCGAGTAGTAGCCCTTGTACCTGGCGGAATTGGCGACCAAATTCTCTTCTTTCCGACTCTAGATGACTTGAAGCGCCATTACCCTAACGCTCAGATAGATGTCGTTGTTGAACCCCGGTCAAAGGCTGCTTACCAAGTGAGCAAGTCAGTTCACGAGGTACTGGCCTTTGATTTTAAAGACCGTAACAGTCTGGCAGATTGGGGCAACCTGGTGGGCACGATTCGCGATCGCGAATACGATATTGCCATTGCTGTTAAGCAAAGTTGGTTGGTGGGTCTTTTACTCTGGTTGACAGGAATTCTCATACGCATTGGCTACCAAGGCAAAGGCTCGGTTTTTCTTACCGACGCTGTGCCGTTCAAACCATCCCAGTATGTGGCGGAACTATATCACGATTTGCTGCAACCATTAGGCATAAAAACCCCTGTCCCAGAGTTAGCAGTAAATGTGCCAAAACCAGATATTGAGTGGGCACAGAAGGAACAAAAACGCTTAGGGGTTGATGAAACAGGCTATATCTTGATTCATGCCGCTTCTGGCCAATTATCCCAGGCTAAAGAACTGGATAAAATCTACCCTGTGGAAAAGTGGCAGCAAATTATTCAAAGCTTCCAAGACAAGCAGCCGGATCTGCCTGTGGTGGTCATTAAGGGGTCTGAAGATCAGCTGTTTATCCGATCACTTCTGGAGTCTTCTCCAGATATCAAGGTGACTGCCCCAGATGATATTGGTAAGTTAACTGCCATAATTGCTGGGGCAAATTTGATGTTGTCTACTGATAGTGCGGCATTACAACTGAGTGTTGCAGTCCAAACGTATACCATTGCCCTGTTTGGGCCAACTGATCCAGCTAAGTTATTGCCGAAAAACGATAAATTCTTGGCTATTGAATCCCCCACCGGAAAAACGGCGGATGTTTCACCAAACGCAGTTTTAGAGAAAATTTGGGGTGGCTAAATCAGCAGTTTGTCCCCATTTCTACAAGTAGCCTATTGGATATCCAATGTAGTTATGCGTTTGTTGAATGACCGCAAAACCTAGATGTGACAACTAGATTTTGCGGTTACTTCAGTATTAAAATATCTCAAAAAAAGCATCATCTAATTCATAACCCAGCATTTGGGACATAGACTTCAGCCGCGAGAGGCTGGGGATATCCTGCTGTTTGAGCCATTCACCTAAAATAAAGATTTTCTGCATCAAAAATATTTCTAAGGCTTCAGGATTGTACTGAATGCCTTCTTGAGAACTGAATTGGTGTGGTACAAGCATGGCAGCATAACGAGCAAATTCTCCAGCTTTCCAATCTAGTAAAAATGGCAACCAGGGGTATTTGGCATCTAGGCGCACAAACCACAGCCGCACCTCTGGAATTTCTGATAATTCCCGTGGATCGCCAGGTTGCAGATTATAATTGATATCAAAGCGTAGCTGCTGTTCATGGGATGCAACCCCATCTGGCAGCAGTTGTTCAATCACCGTTGAGGCTGGCGACAAATCCAGATTGTTAATGAAGTCATTATTGAGTGCGATCGCAATTGTCATAAAAAACTCGATACGTTTGGAAATTTGATACTTTTGCTTAGTTTTCGCTGGTTATAACAAATATACATCTAGTAGTTTGTCAAGCTAGTAATCCACTCACGTACACCGGATTTTGCTACACTCAAATATTACTTTTATAATTGCGATAAATACTCATATTTAACTAACAAATTCTTACACGATTAATCTAATTAGCCTACTTAGCTAAGAGGTTGTTTGAAAAGTGGTATGTTGTGATTTTAATCGAATTATTACCCCCTTAATCCTCCCGATATATTGAGGGGAAATAAGAAAATCCGGTTCCCTCACGCCACATGCTTCTCCCAAGGGGAGACGCTGCGCGAACAAGTCGGCAAAGTCGCCCAACGCAGTGGCTCCCCTTTATAAGGGGAGGGTTAGGGTGGGGTAAAAAATATTTGATACATCAATCATGACTTTTCAAACATCCTCTAAGGCGTTGCTTTAGCCAAGGTGGACATTTACAGCAATTTTAAGTTAAAGTAGTAATGAGTTTGTTTTAGATTAAGGTCTGAGAAAGTAGCCGTCAACAAGCAAAAAAATCATTATCGCGACTTGTGACTTCCGCAGCATCAAAAGCCAAAGCACAAGTACAGGTAAAAAGCGGTGTGCAATATTATTGCATATATGAAATAACCAATAAACATTTAGATGGGAAAATTCCCTCAACAGTTAATAAGCTGTAATATGCAAAAACAAACAATTTCTACAAAACCAATTCGTTCCTTAGAAGATGCGCTTGATCGCTGTCAAATCCTGGGTATGCGCGTCAGTCGTCAGCGTCGCTTTATTCTGGAACTACTTTGGCAAGCAAATGAACACCTTGCCGCTAGAGAGATTTACGATCGCTTGAACCAACAAGGCAAAGAAATTGGTCATACCTCTGTTTATCAAAATTTAGAAGCATTATCCAGTCAAGGCATCATTGAATGTATTGAACGCTGTGATGGGCGTTTGTACGGCAACATCAGTGACTCTCACAGTCATGTCAACTGTATAGATACAAATCAAATTCTTGATGTTCATGTAGAACTACCAGAAGATTTTATCCGCAAAATTGAAGAACAAACAGGAGTGCGGATTACTGAATACAGTATTAACTTTTTTGGCTACCG
>NZ_JBTYKD010000019.1:0-8533 GCF_054880495.1 Nostoc sp. | reverse complement strand
AATGTG
This sequence comes from Nostoc sp., assembly GCF_054880495.1. Lineage (NCBI taxonomy): Bacteria > Bacillati > Cyanobacteriota > Cyanophyceae > Nostocales > Nostocaceae > Nostoc > Nostoc sp. The sequence continues at coordinate 8,527 of NZ_JBTYKD010000019.1, read as the reverse complement.
ATGAAACTGCCGATGGTGAATGAGGAGCGATTGCTCAAAAAAGCAAAGCAGTTCCTAGATATAATCGCCAGCGAGCAAGTATGGGAACCAGAGGATACTGACCAAAGCGATTATCAAACTCGGCTGGCAACCGCCCAAACCTTGTACACCCTATGATATCCTGCCCCTGGTGATTGAAGCCGCCGGGATGGAGCCAAAGTTCTACGAGTTTAATCATGATGAAGTGTTGGAAGTCGAGATTGAGCATCCCACGATTCCAGAATTCAAATCGCTGGATCTACGTTGGTATAGCGTCCCTGGCATCACCAACTTCCGCATGGATATTGGTGGCATCTCCTACTGCTGCCTCCCCTTCAATGGCTGGTATATGGGTACGGAAATTGCCCGCGATTTCCTAGAAGACTGGCGCTATGACAAAATGGAGGAGATCGCCAAAGTACTCAAGCTGGATATCAGTTCCGAACAAACCCTGTGGCGCGATCGCGTCGCTTTGGAACTGAATGTCGCCATCCTCCACTCCTTCCAGAAAGCCAAGGTGACAATGGTAGATCACCAGTCGGCCTCTCGTCAATACCTCGCTCATGACCTTCGCGAAAAGAGAGCAGGGCGAGAGTGTCCATCTGATTGGGGTTGGGTTATGCCGCCAGCCGGAGGTAGTGCTTGTCCAGTTTGGCATCATGCAATGCGCGATTTTTATCTAGAGCCAGCCTATCACCATGCTGCTGATCGCTGGGCAGTTGAAGACGGCATCGACTTGGCAAAATTCGTCAGTGTTGCCGACGAGGACGACCAGAAACAAGACCGGATCTTAATTCTTTATGCCTCAGAGACGGGTACGGCTGAAGGTTTGGCACGTAAAGCTGCTCGTCAACTGCAACGCTACCGTCCCAAAGTCATGTCACTCGATGAATACAACGTCGATACCTTGAGATCAGAAAAGCTGTTGCTGGTTGTGACATCCACCTTTGGCAATGGGGAAATCCCTGGAAACGGTAAGCGGTTCGTGAAGTGGTTGAAGCAACAACCTGTAGGTTCCCTCAATACCTTAAACTATTCTGTCCTGGGCATTGGCAGCACTGTTTACGAACATTTTTGTGCTGCTGCGATTGCTGTAGATAAGACCTTAGCTAGGGTGGGAGCAAACTGCATCGCCCCCCTGCACAAAGGGGATGAAATTAAGGGACAGGCGGATACTTTTAAAGAATGGCTGGGACTGATCTCGCGTGTACTGGGTGAAGATGTTACCTCTGGGGATGCGACAACAAAAGCCGCTCCTCAACTAAATATCACCTTCTTAAATCCAGCAGAAGTAGCAAATTTAATACCTGTGGAAGTGAATAGCGAGCGCGGCATCGCAGTTCCCATTGTCGCCAATCAGGAACTACTTCTTGAAGTGATTTCTGGTAGTCGTTCGACTCGCTTGATCGCTTTTGATCTCTCCAAAAGTGATCTGCACTATCAAACCGGCGATCACGTTGCAGTCTATCCCTGCAATTCACCTGAACTTGTCAAGCGTTTATGCGATCGCCTTTCGCTAAACTCAGACACCTACTTCATAGCTCGTTATCAAACAGCAGATGGCACTGAAGTAGAAGATGAACCTCCGATTACTGTGCCGATGAGCGTCGCTCAAGTCTTCTTTGAAGAACTCGATCTGACTTTGCGAGAACCATTTAATGAACTTTTGGTCTACTTGCAATCCGTAGCAGAAAATCCGCAAGAGAAACTTCGCTTAGAAACATGGCTGGAAATTCTTCAGCAGGGGAACGACTACCCCGACGGCATTATACTCAACAAAAGCATCACAGACAACTTGATGAGCGTTGCCGATCTGTTCGATGAGTTTCCCTCAGCGCAGATCACATTAGCAGCCTTACTAGAGTTACTGCCTAAGCAAAAACCCCGTCTCTACTCCATTTCTTCCTCTTCCCTGCTTCATCCCCAGCAAATTCAAATCACTGTTGGCGTGCTGCAAGTTAGCACCGATACAGGCAAAATCCGTCAGGGACTCTGCTCCAACTACTTAGCTGGACTGGAATCTGGGGCAATGGTTCGCATCAATGTTCGCACTTCTACTTTCCGTCCTCCCAGCGATCCAGATGCCATCATGCTGATGGTAGGACCTGGAACTGGCGTTTCCCCACTGATTGCTTTTCTCCAGCACCGACAAGCTTTGTTGCAACAAGGACAACCATTAAGCGATGCCTGCCTGTATTTTGGCTGCCGCAACCACAATGATTTCCTCTATCAGGAGCAGTTGCAAACGTGGCTGAATCAAGGTGTGCTTTCTGGATTAGAGGTAGCATTCTCGCGCCAAGGTGAGCAAAAAATGTATGTCCAAAATCTGATGCAGCAAAAGTCCCAGGATATCTGGAAACTGCTTAGTCATCCTCAGTGTCACTATTATGTGTGTGGTGATGCCAAGATGGCGGATGATGTGTTTGAAGTGTTGCTAGCGATCGCTAAAACTGAAGGTAATTTCTCACATTTTGAAGCTGTTCAGTTCTTTGAGCAAATGAAGCAACAAAAGCGTTTCTCCAACGACGTTTGGGGCGTAACGCTGAACTACAAACAAGCGATCAAACAGGTACAAAAAGATAACTACTCCAAAGCTGAACGCTGGCTAAATCGGGTGCAACATACTGATAGTCAAGCATCCTTGCTGGAGGTGCAACCAGTAAGTGTCTGAATCTAGATATTTATAGTCGCTGATTTTGTTGACAGTCCCACGGTGATCAAACTATAGCATTGGCTCAGTTTCATCGCCGTGGGATTCTTGTTTCACAGTTTTTCTAAAATTTTAATAAAACATCTAAAAGTGAAAAATTTTAGTCTGGCGTGTAATCGAACACAATTAATGTTACTACATGAATTAGAAATACTCACACTGTTTTATGCGCTTACATAAGATATCCTGGAAACGAATCAGCAAGAGCTATTATTACCTTCTGCTATCTCTTAGTCTGACGTTCCTGTTGCTGTTCACTTCAGTCGGGTTGGGTAAAGCACAGGAAACTAATAGCATTAGCCAGCCAAACAATAGCAATTCTGGTCAGACAAGCCCGACAACATCCAGCCAGCAAACTAGGACTCAAGGGGCAATCATAACCGAAGTTACCTCTATAAAAAGCATCAGTCCTAGAGATTTTTACGTCAGTATCCCTCAATCGATTATACCAGAAGATGAGAGTAGGTATAGCAACGAACATATCAATGTAGTGGTGACAGGAGACAACTTTCCCAAGCAAGACAATTCGCCTCAAAATAAAATTGAGATAAAAATTGGTAAGTTCTCTAATATTGCCACCGCTATTGCAAAAGTTGCAGAAAATCGGAAAGCGATTTATGCCAGCTTCAATAACGAGCAGCTAGCGAAATTGAACACTGGAAAAAACCCTGTGATTGTTGAGGTGGGAGGTAATGCAACTGATATTGACCTTCAAGAGGCTAACGACAAACTTGAGGTAATGGTAGAGCGCCCTGTGAGCGCGTGGACAACGCTGATCGTGTTTATAATTACAGCATTTTGTGTATTCATACTTTTGGTAATAATCTATTGTCTGATAAGAGACGCCTATTCGCTGACGAGAGAGGCAAAAAAATCCAACTTGTCAAAATCTTTTTCAGAAAACAACACAAAAAACCTAAACTTGTTAGAATGGTTTATTGTGGATGTCCAAACCAACACTTATAGTCTGGCGCGTGCCCAGTTTATCTGGTGGTTGACTATCATCGTTTTTGGCTATCTATTTCTTTTGATTGGACGCGGATTGTTTCGACGCACATGGGAGTTCATTCCGCTATCAGGATTTGGCTATACTTTCCTAATTAGTTTAGCAACACTGGTAACGGCGCAAGCAACCTCTGAAATTCGTGGTAATAAGGGTTCTGGGGAAGTGAATCCTGGGTGGTCAGATTTGGTTATGCATGGTGGCGTAGTAGCCCTGGAGCGCGTACAGCAAATAGTTTGGAACTTAATTATTGGCGTTGCTTTTATCGTTATCCTCTTGGTCACTTATCCAACTGCATCTTCTTTCCCAACTATCCCCTCTGAACTGTTAGCACTAATAGGAATTAGTGCCACTGGTTACATCGGCGGCAAAGCTATCCGCAAGCCTGGGCCTAATATTAATCAAGTAGTGCTTTACGGACCGGCTAAAGAATCCAATTTGCCTCCCGATTACATTAGTATTGCTGGCGCTAACTTCTCGCTAGGAGGGAAAATATTAAACTCGGAGGAAAAAGAGGAAGTTAATACACAGATAAAAGATGCTGGCGTGATAGTTCAAATGGTGTACTTAGACAGCACTAATAACGAAATTCCAAAAACACTGGTTGAGATAAAAAAAGACGACATCGTTACAATAAAGACTGATCCTGATGCTCCTATGGAGTTTTGCAGAAGATTCAAAATCCCTCTTAAAGACCTTAAAAGGCTTCCAGATAACTGGCTAAAAGAATTTTCTGACCATTATGATCAAGGAGAAGTAAAAATCATTATTATCAATGCTGATGGGCAGAAGGCTGTCTGGGATGGTTCCATTATCACACCTGAACGGGAAATACCTCCGCCAGCGACAGAACCAGAACAGTCAAAATCTGATGCTTAATTTTCAGTTTTCCCCAACTTTACAGCTTTTTCTGAGCTTCACATTCCGCTTTCAAACCCAAAAATCTCAGCTTTTCTTGTGTATATTGGCTAGTTGTAGCGGTTTCTGGCGATAAGTCGCTTCTTTTGGAGATGCTACGCGTTGGCGTCAGCCGACGCACCAGAAGGCGTCTACCCAGCTACTAATACGGTTCGATTAGCATCTTAATATTTTGAAGATCCCCCCAACCCTCCTTAAAAAGGGGTGCTTATAACCCTCTTTTACCCCCTTTTTAAGGGGGTTGCCGCAGGCGGGGGTATCTTAACCAAATCGTATTGTCTACACAGCTACTCTTATAAAAATAACCTCCATCTCGGAGGTTATTTTCATAGAAGTTGCTTTGAGGATATAGGTTATTTAGTCTCGGAATTAACTAGATAACAGCAGCTACTTGCTGCTTAAAGAAAGCTTGCAACACTCTCTCTGCTATTTGATGGCTAGTTAAACCTAGTTCTGTCTTAGATTCATTGGGTTCAGCATGATCTACCAATACATCTGGTACACCGAATCGCTTGACAGGAACTAGAATATCTGCATCCATTAAGGCTTCCGCGATCGCAGAACCAAAGCCACCCATCAGACAGCCTTCCTCTAAGGTGATGACACGGCCGATTTTCTTCGCTAAAGGCAAAATCAATTCGGTATCCAAAGGCTTAACGAAACGCGCATTAATTACAGTTGCTTCAATGCCATGTTCACTGAGAATTTCAGCAGCTTGCATTCCTGGATAAACCATTGTGCCATAGGCGACGATTAACACATCATCGCCTGTACGCAGAATTTCGCCTTTGCCAATTTCCAAAGGTTCCCAACCTTCCTCCATCAAGGGGACGCCGTAGCCATTGCCACGAGGGTAGCGCATAGCGATCGGGCCACTGGTATGGTTAACACCAGTCACTACCATGCGTTGGAGTTCTGCTTCATCTTTGGGTGCCATGATTACGATATTGGGAATGCAACGCAGATAAGCAATGTCATACATACCTTGGTGGGTGGGGCCATCAGCACCGACAATTCCTGCCCGATCTAAGCAGAAGAATACTGGCAGGTTTTGGATGCAGACATCATGAATTATCTGGTCATAGGCGCGTTGTAGGAAGGTAGAATAAATCACGGCGATCGGGCGCATACCCTGAGTTGCAAGTCCGGCTGCAAGGGTGATTGCGTGTTGTTCAGCAATGCCGACATCAATATATTGATTGGGCAGTTTTGCTTGAAGCTTATCTAAGCCTGTCCCCGTTGCCATAGCCGCAGTAATCCCAACGATTTTCGGGTTTTGTTCGGCAAGTTTTACCAGAGTGTGAGAAAAGACTTTGGCATAAGCCGGGGGTTTGGGTTTACTGGAAGGAATGGCTTTGCCAGTTGCTACGTTAAAAGGGCTTTGGGCATGGTAGCCAACTTGATCTAGTTCAGCAATTTCATAGCCTTTGCCTTTCACCGTTGCCACATGCACCAAAACTGGGCCTGCTATCTGATGTGCCTGTTGGAAGGTGGCAATCAATTCTTCGAGATTATGCCCATCCACTGGGCCAATGTAGGTAAAGCCGAGTTCTTCAAAAACTGCACCTACCTTGGGAACAGCCAAGCGTTTCATACCTTCTTTGATGCGTCCGAGTTCGGGAGACAGGGATTCACCCACGAAAGGAATTTGCTTCAACTGTTCCTCAAGATTATCTTTAATAAATTGCACCGGTTGGCTGAGGCGCATTTTGTTCAGATAGCGGGGAATCGCGCCGACGTTGCGAGATATAGACATGTCGTTGTCGTTGAGAACAACCAACAGGTTTGTTTTCGGCAAGTGTCCAGCATGGTTGATGGCTTCTAAAGCCATACCCCCAGTTAGCGCCCCATCGCCAATCACAGCAACAGCTTTAAATTTTTCCCCTTTCAAGTCTCGCGCTAAAGCCATGCCCAATGCTGCCGAAATACTTGTAGAAGCATGTCCAGCCCCAAAGTGGTCAAACTTGTTTTCACAGCGTTTGAGATAACCAGCAACTCCGTCTTTTTGTCTGAGGGTGTGGAAGCGATCGTAGCGTCCTGTCAGCAGCTTGTGGGGATAAGCTTGGTGTCCTACATCCCAAATCACTTTATCCCGATCTAAGTCCAGTGTCTGGTAAAGTCCTAGTGTTAATTCTACAACACCCAACCCTGGCCCCAAGTGTCCACCATTAACTGCTACTGTTTGGAGATGCTTATCTCGAATCTGACGGGCAATCTGTTGCAGTTGGCGAACAGATAAACCGTGCAACTGATTAGGATGGGTGATTTCGCTCAAATGCATATTATAGGGTTTTCCTCTCTAATTTCTAGTTTCGGTATTTTGATTTTCCCACGGTCGGGTTGTCCACAGAATCAGACTCTTACATTTTTACTAAGTTGTATTGGAAAGTATAACTTCGTAATTAATAATGATCAAAAATTTGTTATCCATTAACTACTTGTCAAATTATGTTGCAATCAGTTAAAGTTCATAACACATTTGTCAATAAGTAATGCTACTTAAAAATAATCTGCAAGCCGTATAGTAAAACAAGTTTTTTCGGAGCATTTGCGGAAACTCTCTCAGCAGATTACTTAATTTTACTTTTTTAAGTTAGTACAAAATCAAGTTAAATATCTCATTTATAACTATATATGTGGCAGAATTACTGGTAAGTATTTAACAATTGTTTCTTCTCTTCTTCGGTAATACCAGCTAATTTTATCAGCGATCGCCAGTTTATCTGGGCGTGAAGAAAATGTATTTAATAATACATAATTTTTGGAGTTAAATTAAGTATTTACTTAGGAAAATAATCTTCCTAAATTAGTTCTAGACAACAATATTCCCGACTTCTCTAAGAAGTCGGGAATCTAAGCCTTTCGATTTTGACAAATCAAATAGGATTTCTATATGTATTTTCTACTTCCCAAAAGCATCCTTGATGTTATCAACAGCACGTTCAACAACATTCTTTGTGTTGTCTACTGCTTTTTTAGTCCGAGCGGCATCTTCGTCTGCTCTTTTCTGAATTGTAGCCGCATCTTTCTTGGCTTTGCGCTCAACAAAACTACCATTGTCATCCGTTGCTTGGTCAACTTTATTGGCATTGTTCTTGGCAGTTTGCTTAACTTTATCTGCCGTATCTTCGATGAAATTTTTGGCTCGTCCAGCATCTTTGCTGGCTTTTTCTTGAACTTGATCGCCTGCGTCTTTTGATGCAATCAAGGTTGCAATCGGATCAGCCATTGCTGAAGTGTTGGAGAAAAATGCACCTTGCCAAACGAAAGCGATCGCTAACAGACAAAACAGGGTGGTAGCCATCCAGCGTTTTACGGTGGAAAACTGTTTTGTCAAATAACTCAGTTTCATAAAATACAATCTCATGTAATTTAGCTTACTCTTTTTACATCATTTAGCTGATTAACCATATCGTTCCCTAGATAGAGCTTTTGGCGTCATAAGTTGTTAAAAGAATTCACTATTTTGATAGATTGAATTTTGAGTAAAGATTTTCCTCTGGTAATCAAGGGGCGAATTGAACATTTCAAAGATTTTGGGCATAGGCGATCGCTGTTGGTTAATTAATTGGCAACCGCAACTGACTTTTTACTGTCTTCAATCACAACATCTGATGACTGGTATACTTACTACAAAGCCAACGCTGAGTTTCAATTAGAGATTCCTTGGAAGCGTGGTGCAGAAATCACTGAGGATGAACAGAATGCGATCGCAGAGTAGAGACGTTATATGTAACGTCTCTACATTCATTGTCGGAGATGTCTACTGTAATTTGGTATCATGCTGACATCAATTGTTGGATGCGCTGTGGCTCCTCTCCCAGCCAATCTGGATTTTGGGCAGTGCTGTCAAAAATTGATGAGGTTTTGAAAGGCTC
>NZ_JBTYKD010000018.1:0-34631 GCF_054880495.1 Nostoc sp. | reverse complement strand
CGACACGAGAGCCCAGTAACCAAAGGCTCTCGTGTCGCCCACCCCACAATAAATAGTTGGATATTTTTTTATTTGGAAGTCCCTTACAGAGAAGCAAGCTACGCTTTTAGCGTCTCGTAGAGAGCGTCATTATCACTTTTAGGCTTTCCAATTGAAAAACCGGGCATAAATATAAGCGATTCCTTCATCAACAATTGTCCGCACACCTTGGCTAGAATCCCACCATTTCTCTGGATCGTAATCTTGCGTTTTGGCAGCAATGATACCAACTTTGATATCAGGATTGAGTAATTTTTTGAAAATTAGCCAACTCCTACGGGTATGAACATCCAAAGAAAAAAGATTAATTGATTCTATCTGTAAATTGGAATTGGATAACCAGCGATGAAATTCAGCAGCAGATGCATAACTCCGATCCTTAACCACGAAAGGTGTTGGAACAGCTACCACTTTTTCTGCTTCTAAACCGAGTTTTATGAAGGTAGCGGCCGACACCTCTGCAAAGTTCTTGTATGCACTCAGATAACTTCCTTTTCCTAATATACCTCCGGTACTAATTATTTGACGATAAGAACCGTTTTTAAATTCAGTCAAAGCTTCTTCTATAGCATAATCTGGTAGCCATCCTTCAACAACTAATACTTTTGCTGATTTTATCGGGTAAGTTACGGCGAGAAATGAGTGTACATGAGTAATGGCAAAAAATATTAAATAAGCAATCAAAGCGATCGCAATCGCCCACCCCTGAGCCGTAAGTGTCCACATTTCTTGGCGTTTTATTAGTTTGATTTTGGGAAAATTTTGACGCCGGCGATTTTTGATCTGCATTAAACCTTAGCTAAACGTTGCTCTTTCAAGTAGGTAAACACAGACTTATCTCCAATATCAGCAGGAATTCCTTGCACTGTTTTTCGCAGCGCAAATACTAAGAATAACGTCGCCCAAATTCCTAATAAAACACTTTCCCCCTGAGTTGGTAGAATTCCCACCAAATGTCCTAACAAGAGTAGCGGTACTATTAGGGTTAATACTTTGGTTTCTAGGCGATTGAAGCAAAAAGCCTCTTTAAAATAAATACCTGTCAAAGCAACGAAGATAAAACCAACTCCAAATAAGGTAAAAGGCTGATTGTAAACAGTGAGAGTCAAAGGTTCACTACTAGATATTGCCAGAATCACTGATGCTATAGTACCGATCGCCCAAAAGATTTGCAACATTCGGTGCAGTGATGCCATGTAGATATGAATCGTAAATAAACTTACACCAAGAGCGAGACTAAAACAAGCATATAAAGCTGTAAGTGTGGTAAAAACAGTGGGGTTATTGTTGAACAAAACCAAAGCGCTGCCTATTGCAAAGCTCAATGCTGCTACCATTAACCCAGCGCGGTAGATAATTACGCCAGTGCGATCGCTCTGAGTAATTGTAAATTCCCCAAATTGACCTTGATAAACTTCTGGTGAAAGTAGTGTTTGCGTAGTCATAGTTAAAAATGTGGTATTAACGCTGTTATGGAGACAACTTCTTGGGGTACAAGACTTAACCCGCTTATTAGCAAGAGAAGATATTAATGGTGTCAAGCTACAGGTGTGGGCTACTTGGCTATTTTATGCGATATTCGTTGACTTGGGAGATGCGGTAGAGTCGTGAATTATCTTTGCCATTTGACAAGATTTCCTAGGAGAGCGAAAGACATAGCAACTAATAATTAGCAATGGTTTGTATAGTCTCTAGTTTAGCTGAGGACTTGATTCTAAAATTAGATTTTAGTTGTAGACCAGGAGATATTGACAAATTTAATATTTTATGCCTATCAGACTTATGCAATCAGATAAATCCATCGCTAGTCGCAGACGGATTTTTGAGCTTAGGTGTAGAACGCCGCAAGGCAGGTAAATATCGTAAAAGCTATGTTGTCTGGGAAGAAAACAACATTGTGCCTATCCTGGCTTTAGAAATTGTCTCCTTAACTCCGGGTGGAGAATACGACAAAAAATTAGACACTTATGCCAAGTTAGGGGTACTGTACTACATTATTTATAATCCAGAGTATTGGCAACGCGCTCGCCACCAACCTTTTGAAGTTTATCGCTTAGTTGATGGTAGCTATCAATTGCAAATTGGTGAACCCTTTTGGATGCCAGCAATTGGTTTGGGAATTGGTAGAGGGCAATACGTATCTGGTAATATCCAGCGTCAGGTTTTGTATTGGTATGGCCCACAAGGAAATCGCTATCAAACTCCAGAAGAACAGCTTGAATTAGCGCAAAAAAAACTTGAGCGTTATCGTCAGCAATTTGGGGATTTACCAGAAGATTAAGCAGCCATTATTGCTTAGTATCAAATGGTTAATTAGTAAGAATGGTTCCCAACGGTGAACCATTGTTTTCAGCTATTTCTCCTACTATTTTACAGTTTTTACGAATTTTATCATCATAATCATCAGTACCATAATCTTCATCATCATAGTTACTGGATAACTCTGGTAAGATTGTCCCTACTATCTCTAAAGCCTCTGCGATCGCTAACATCATGTTCGTCAAACTTGGAAACCATAACTTATCTTTAATGTCTTCTCGTTGCAACACTGGAGAAGTCTCAATCTTAGTTTCCGAACCAACAATGACTAGCTTGCCATTCTCGTAGGAAACGAATGGCAAGCACTTTGGGTCATATATATCTGCATCGCTCGGAGAATAATATTTCTCAGCTTCCTGCAAGGATAGAAAATGAATTAAATCGTCTGCGCCTTCTAACAGCTGCTCCAAGTAGCAATAATAAGTTGAGTTGTCGTTATAAGAACCATCCCAACCGTCAGGCATTCGATCCCCAGTGGGCGCACCAGCCCATTGATAAAACTCGTAAGCTTCATCAGACAGCCGGAATGGGAAAAAACTAAGTCTTCTTTCAACCTCTTCAAGACTCATGCCCTGTTCGGTAAAACGAACACCACTACTTATTCTTTCAAGCGCCTCAGTCAAAATCGACATTACCTTAGTATCCTCATGAATTTAAATCTACACTAGTATCAATAATAACTTTCATTCACCCCATCTATAAGCTTCAATTTCTGCTACTATTTCCTCATCATTCAAGGGATTATCTGCGTGTATCGCTTGTATTTCTTTGAATAACTTTTTTAATTCTTCTGCTAAAGTAACCCTTTGATTATCGTCTTTCAAAATAATCACTTCAACTCTCTATCCTACTTGAAATGGTAAATCAGATAATACTAACTGCTTTGGATCTGCAATGGTGATATATCTTTTATAAACGTTCATGATTGATCCTGTTACTCAACTTTTATCTACCCTTGTTCTAACAATTTCGCTACATTCTCTGCAATTCTCTCTTCTAATACCAATTTAATATGAAGCTGCATATAATAGGGAGAAGCCAACTCCTAAGTTTAAATAGCCATGAGCCGCCTGTTTAAGATTGAAATTGCAGAGAGCGAAGAGGAACTAAAAAAACGCCTACAAACAGCCAACTTGGGAAACCAGAAAGAAAAACTTATTATGTTGTGGTGGCTCAAAAGCGGACAAGTAAAGGAACAGCAAGAAATCGGAAAACGTTTGGCAAGAAATAGTTCAACGGTCACGAGATGGTTGCAGAAGTACAGAACTGATGGGCTGTCAGGCTTATTAGAGATTAAGAAAGCACCAGGAGCAAAACGGAAAATCGATGATGCTGCGATGCCTACTGCGGTAAACTACGCAGCACTTGAGGAAGAGTTAAAAACAGGAAAAGGCTTTAGTAGCTATGGTGCAATAGTTGAGTGGTTAAAAAAAGAACATGGACAAGATATAGAGTATGCAACGGTTTATGCCTGGGTTCGATATCGATTAGGGGCAAAACTAAAAGTGCCTCGCCCTCAAAGCCATAACCAAGACGAGAAATTGGTATCTGAATTTAAAAAAAACTCGGAATCATTCTTAATTGTCTAGAAAAACATCTAGCACCCGGCAAGTGTGTTCGCTACCTGTGCCAGGATGAAACTAGGGTTGGACTGAAAACTCTTACAGGAAAAGTGATTACAGCTTCAGGAGTCAAGCCCACGGTTGAGGTGAAATGGCCACGGGAAAACTTTTGGATTTATGGTGCAATTGAACCATTGACTGGAGACCATTTCCTTTACGAGTATCCGAAATTGAATGGCGAGTGTTTTCAACAGTTTTTGGACTGGCTATCTCAACAATTAGGTGGAGATTACGCTATTTTACAGGTTGACCAAGCACCTGCTCATACAAGTTCAGCGATTCGTTGGCCAGAAAATATTATTCCCCTGTTTCAACCACCTTCAGCCCCTGAACTCAATCCCATTGAAAGGCTTTGGCAGCTCCTCAAGAAACCACTCAAAAATCAACTTTTCTCTTCTTTACAGACTTTACGCGTAGGCGTAGCCCGCCTTCGGCATCGCATCCAAGAAATATTTGACCAACTTACACTTGAGCAGGTAATATCTGTCTCTTCTTATAACTTTATTTTAGAAGCTCTTTTCTATGCAGCTTCATATTAAATTGGTATAACTTTGTAAAGTAGCCCTAGAAAAGCGAGTTTTTAAACGCAAATTTTCTATAACCAACTTTTTACCCGACTTCTCCAACTGCATCAGATAAAACTGCCGACTTCTGCCGACTGATAGAAGAAAGTGCGTAGGCGTAGCCAGCCGTAGGCATCGCTTAATTTTAATAGAGAAGCATTTTATCAGGCTTTGTTCAGCTACCAAGGGTGCGTAGGCGTAGCCCGTCGTAGACATCGCGATTTTGGTCAAGTTAAAGCTTCACTGTCAGCTTATACCAAACACCAGACACCGCCTCAAAATTAAACCGGACAGTTTTTTTATGCCATGAGCGATAAAGTAAAAGCACTCACATTACCACGAGGTATATGAGCGCTTATAAATGAAAATCATTATCGAGGATAATCTATCTGCTATGACAGACCGAAGTAACTATAAGAATAGCAGCCACTGGGTAAATAAACTGCAAGGGTAGTTACAAATGTTTTGTTAAAAATATTACTTACCGTAAATGTGATGCTTGACTTAGCCAAAATTCAATCGATTGCTCAATCCTATTCTCCTCAAGAACTCTTTGCTGCCTTGGTTTGGCAGCGTCGGTTCAATGAGTTTGATGGCGAAGAAGTGATTACTGACCTTTGCAACCACAGGAATTTATGGGCAAGCTTTCTGTTCACAAAACCAATCTTTGCATCAGATGAAAACGGTTTAAGCTTTGGTGGTATGCTCGATACCCTCCTTGCAATGGCAAACTATCGTCCCATGCCTGAAACCAGCATCATCCATTTCATCGCTTATCGTGCCGATACGCTATACATCCTTGCAGAAAACCAAGATACAAAAGTGTCTGAGCTTTTAGATTTAGGCAAAAAGTGGCGGGCTGACTCAGTAGAGGTAAGTGATGGCACGAATGAAGACTACGGTTTGCGGCTTAAGCGCCGACTGAGAACTAGATTAGAAGGGGCGCTATGGGGTGAAGATGTTCACCAGGATTGTGATGCAGTCGTTGTTTGTTATTGGTGGGATTGAAATCTGGAAGTATCTCAATCAGAGAAATTGTAGACTAAAATATGCAGTTATTTCCACCGCTTTCCCCCTGATCTTACCTGCACCGAAATTGATCAGCGATCGCGGCCTCTTGATTTTTTTTGAGTAAATTATTTTTTGATAGGTATTGAGCCGCCGATATCCGCGACTCAATATAGCGTTTATTAATCAGATGAGGTACATCATAGCGCCCTTCTCGCTTGTTCTTAGGCGGTTGGGGGTGGGGTTCTTGTACCTCACTCAAGGCAGAACCGCTATACTTATATCCGTTATCACAAAATCAGACTGATATAATTATTATTTTGCCAATAGTAATTATAATAACTCCCAATATCCTTTGTTGTTAATTCTTTCCCAAAATAGTATTTACTATAATTTAACACTTGCGATATAAGCTGAGGTTCTGGTAAGCGAATTCAGAAAAAAATCCTGATATCCAAAATTTAAAGTTAACAAGATTCTCTTGCTAACTTTAAATTTACTTATCAATCCATTTTAAAATCGCAATTCATTTTTTCACTATTTTATAGATGTTGGGGGTTATCATGGCAAAATATCTACTAGCTTCTGCTAGTGGGATGGGATTTTTATGTTTAATTGCCGGGTTATCACCTGTGCAAGCCCTTCCTAGTTTAGAAATTGCAGATAAAAACGTAGCTGTTAATCAAGATTATGGCAGCTATCAAAAAAATGATTCTCATCAAAGCAATTTAGCAAATAATATCTCCAGTAAATTGGTAATAGCTAATGAGAGTCCAAAAAATTTACCCTCAGTCAATGAACAGCAAAAAATTCAAGATTTAGGAGTAGATTCTACTGTTAACTTTTGGCAGCCAATCATACCACAATCTGCAAGTTCATCTCCAACCTCATACAAACTTGCACAAGTAACATCCGTATCCCAATTGTCTGATGTACAGCCTACTGATTGGGCTTTTCAGGCACTCCAATCTTTAGTCGAGCGCTATGGTTGTATCGAAGGTTATCCCAATCAAACCTATCGCGGTAATCGAGCGATGACTCGCTATGAATTTGCTGCTGGCTTAAATGCTTGTTTAGAGCGAATCAACCAACTGATTGCGACTGCAACTGCTGATTTGGTCAAGAAAGAAGATTTAGCCACGTTGCAGAAACTACGAGAACAATTTGCGGCAGAATTGGCAACATTGCGGGGTCGAGTAGATGCTGTAGAAGCTCGCACAGCAGAACTACAAGCAAATCAGTTTTCTACGACTACTAAACTTAATGGAGAGGTAATTATTGCTGGTGTTGGTGCTAGCGGCGGCGCTCCTAATAACAGCGACTCGAACATCATCCTAGTCAATAGAGTGCGGTTAAATCTCACCACTAGCTTTACTGGTAAAGATTTATTAATTACTGGATTGCAAGCTTATAACTTTTTAGGTGGAGCCAATGGACAGGGTAGCCTGCAAGAAAGTTTAGGATTAGCTGCGCCGCTTTTAAGTGCAAGTAGCGCCCGTACCAGTTTTGAGCCGCAATTTCCAGGGTTAAATGTCAATACTTTGTCGAGTGTTGGCGCAAACAGTGTTCAGCTTTACAAATTGCTGTATATCTTTCCCGTCGCTAATAAATTAACCTTGTTTGCGGGAACTGCGGCGGAAACATCAGATGCTTTCCCAGCAATTACGCCTTTTTATGGTGAAGGACAAGAGTCAATTTCTCGTTTTGCCGGCTTAAATCCTGTGCTACGGGTTTCTGGTGGAACTTCGGGTACTGGTTTAGCATCGGCGGCGGGATTTATTTTTAACATTTCGCCAAATTTGGATTTAAGAGCTTTATACGGCAGTGTAAATGCCAATTTACCCCAAAAATCTGCTACTGAGGCACTACCAGGAGTTTCTACTACACCTTTGGGAGCAGGTTTATTTAGTGGTTGTAGTGTTATTGCCACACAGTTAACCATCAAGCCGAGTCCCGGTCTGGATATTGGTTTAAACTATGCCCACAGTTATCACGAAATCAATATTTTGGGTACTGGATTAGTTAGTAGTGATATCGGTGCTTTAGCAGGGGTTGCAGCTGGGACACCGGTGACACTCAACTCTGTTGGCGGTACGGTAACATGGCGATTGTCTCCCAAAATAGCATTATCTGGCTACGGTGCAGCAATATTTGTTGATGCTTCTTCAAATAGCGTGAATGCTTCCACCACCTTTACAAGTTGGATGGCGGGAGTTCACTTCAAAGATTTATTCAAGTCAGGGAACACTGCCGGGATTCTTTTTGGTCAGCCGCTTTACCGTACTGATGCTGGTGGTTCTGCTCAACTTACCCCCACAGGCGACAATCGGGCGACTCCTTACCATTTAGAAGCCTATTACCGCTTTCAAGTTAGCGATAATATCAGCATTACCCCTGGTGCATTTATTCTCTTTAATCCAGAAGGTAACAGCAACAATGACACAACGACTGTAGGTGTACTTCGGACTACTTTTACGTTTTAAGAGATTGGGAGTAGAGAGTCAAAATCCCCCGATAAATTGGGGGATTTAGAGATTGGATAACAAAGTTCACAGTAATAACAATATTGCCCTGTCTCACTAATATCGTGACAAAAAAATCTTTACTTGATGCTGAACCCCACCAAGGTTTGTAGAATCTAAACCCACTAACCGAGATATAGATGGAAAGTGTCCTTTAGGTGCGTCTAAGCTGAAAGTATATTCTTCATATTTAACCCAATCATTATTGGCAAGACTTGCTAGCCATCCAACTTTATAAGCAAAACGCTTACAATCTTTCTTGGCTTGCCAAATACGTTGTTGGACGCTAAAACCAAATTTGCCTTCACTATATTGAACCCAGAGCTTATTAATAATATAAAGGTCATGACGAGGAAATCTTTTAATTTCTCCATCATCTAACCACCCTTCTTCTTCACGCTCACATATTTTGAGCATAGTAGAGTATGTTTCTTTGTCAGCGTCCTGCCATTTTTGTTCTGCTAGTAATTCCTGCAATTTTCTGTAATCAATACCAGAAGTATGAGATACAAGAGTTAATTCTTCCGCCAATTGAGACAGATGTAACTGTACATCTGATAAAGATTTAAGAACTGATGTTTGCGAATCTTTCTCTACAACTTGAGATAGTAATTGAAATATTTGCTCTTTGATCTGAACTAATTCTTCGAGAATTCTGTAATTTGACTTTTGTTCATCAGTCATAATTTCTTTCAAAGCTTGTAATTCGGTTTGAGCAGCTAGTGAGGCTTTTTGAGTCTCAGCTAAAGTCATTTGAGCTTTTATTGTCGTTTCTTCAGTATTTGCCAATCGCTCCTGCATAGTCTTAAGCTCAGATTTTAATTCTTTTATTTCTGTTTTAAAGCTTGCAAAATTTGATTCAATATTATGATTATGCAAATAATTTACTTTCATTTCCTGCAAGTCTTCACGGCTACGCCTGAGTTCTTCAATTGCTTTTTCATAATATCCTAATGGTGTTTTCCAGTTATCATTACCTGCTTTGAACATAAAAAATTGTTATTCTATGGGTTATCTTTTAATAATATCTGTGAAGATTTATACTCGGATATAACATTATTTTTTAAATCATAATTATTCATTATGCTACGCCAAAGCTTAGAAAGTAAACCATATTTTATCCAGTCTTTAATAGCTCGATTTTTCAATTCTGGAGCATTTCTTACTAAAGCAGCCATCATAGCGGCATTTTGTTGTAATTGTCCATAAATCTTCAATACCTCGTCAATAGATGTTTTCTCATCTAACTTACTCAGTTCATAGCACTCACTTAACTCATAAAGCTCAATATCAGAAAATAGACCACCAGGCTTCCATGCTATTTTGAGCCTTTGTCTACATTTATCAATAGGACTGGGTAAACCGTAAACTAAATATTTTTTTAATTCATTCCGAATTAGTTCAAGTTTGCCATCTATAAGTTTGGATATTTTATCAACTACTTGATTAGCATCTTGAAATAACTTATTTTCCAAATATTCGATTCTTTCCAAACTATACTCAATGCTGTTTTGAGACGAGCTAATCGCTTGCATTACAGCTAGTGACATTTGATTAATTCTGTTTTCTAGATAAAAATTAGTTTCAGCAATAGTTTCTCTGATGGCTTTTTCACGAATTTTATCTATTTCCTCAAGATTATGTTTAACTTTTTCATCTGCTGTATTCAACAGATGCTCAATGTCAGCTTTAACCTTACTTTCTAATTCCTCAGCTCTTTCTATTGCATGATTAATCCTTTCTTGAGCTATATAATCAAGCTTGTCGGCTAAAGGGTAAAGTTTGTCATCAAACAAGTCAGCTATTTCTTTGCTACTCTCTCTCACAACCTCCTTAGCTGCACCCTCAAATTGTTTAACAAGACCTCCAAATAGCCATCCCATCATTTCTTCATGCCCTTTTACAGCATAACTAGCAAGCAGATACTCTACCAAAAATAACACTCCTTTTCAGGAGTGTCGAGGATAAAATAATGACTAATAAATAAATAGAAACTCGGTGGACGATTATCGAATAATATTATTTAGTGTTTTCCAAAAATATAGTCGCTTTGCCCAAAATGTGTTGTGTAAAACTGGTGCGATGCCTACGCTACACTAAAAATAAAGTGCGTAGTAGTAGCTCATCGTAGACATCGACCTACTGATTACCTAATTGTTTATTTTGCCTGAGTTACTAGTTTGATTTGAAAGTTGGTGCTTTTGTATAACCCGCTCAATCTCGCAAGTCACCGCATTTATTCTATATTTAACCTTATCAAAATCAATATTCATCCAAATATAGGCTTTGTCAAGTCTTTCCTGCTTGCTATCCATATATTGTTTTGCTTATCAATAAATTTTGTTATATCTATACAATATGGTCGTCTCAATTTCTAAACAACTTTCTCCAGACGTATAACTAAATATGCTTAATACTTACTTAAGGTTTTATCTGCTAGCAGTTCACTCAAACAGTGATTGCACACACAGCTAGCAGTGCAACCGTACAGCGTATTACTATTTACTGAAAAAGACGCGAAATGTCGCGTCTTTAAGAACCAAAATCAAAATTCTAAGTGTTAGCTTAAATCTTTGTTTGTAGATATTGCACCAATTGCGGTGCTTGCATCACTCCCTCTATCCTCTCTACAGGCTGACCCTGCTTAAATAATACTAAGGTTGGGAGAGAGGCAATTTTATACTGACTAGCCAAATCTGTGTATTTTTCTGTATCGATTTTGACAATTCGTAGGCGATCCTTAAGTTGGGCATTGACTTGCTCTAAAATTGGCACCATCATTTGACAGGGACCACACCAGTCAGCGTAAAAATCTACTAATACAGGTATATCAGAAGCAGACAGCATCTCTTCAAAGCTGTTAAATTCCTTTTTAGTTGCCATATGACACAGACCGGTTTTCAATTGTTTGTTTCAATAGTAATTCTTAAAAAATAAAATCGGTATAGGTTCATGGGTTTTTGTTGGGAAAAGATAAGATTAGTCAATATAGACTGATTTGCTAGCCAAAAATCTTAAATAATTATAATAAAATACCTATATCTTTTTATTTTGTGTGTAAGCATTAGATATGTCTTTAAACCTATCCTGATCAACCAAATAATTATACACGCGTTCACGAGAGTCATGTCTACGACGGGCGTAGCTGCAACACTTCCTAGTCTATCCAAGCAGGCGATGTCTACGATGCTTACTGAGCCCTTCGACAAGCTCAGGGTAACACTTGCCGTTCGCGCAGCGTCTCGTAGAGAAGGGTCTCGTAGAGAAGTACGGGCTGTTTAGTGACACAGCTATAATTAAATCAACAATATATTGCTTCAAGTTATTCATCCATTAACATTCGCCTTAAGGTTTCTTTGAGCCAATTACAAGGTGACATCGGCTCATTTTCTATTAGTCCACTTTGTTCGATAAGTTTAATATTAAATCTGGTTTTAATTTCTTCAAGTTTAAAGTCACTATATGACATATAATTAGTTATTTTTTTATCGGGTATTTTTAATAACATAACTGACTATTAGTTATCTAATTTGCATTATGCCAGCAAGATTGTCAGGCGGTAATAGTTAGATTTTATTCAGACAATATTCAGATGTCCCCTAAATCACCATAAGATAATTAGCGCCGTATTTCTAAGATTGAGGAAGATTAAATGACACTATTACAAGATAAAGTCGCAATTGTCACAGGTGGATCACGAGGAATTGGGCGAGCGATCGCAATTGAATTAGCTACACAGGGAGCGATCGCAGTTGTCAATTATGCCAGTTCTAGTGCAGCTGCTGAGGCGGTTGTTAAAGAAATTATCGCAGCCGGAGGTCAGGCGATCGCTATCCAAGCTGACGTTTCTAAAATCGATCAAGTAGAGGCGCTAGTTAACGCCGTCATCGAAAAGTTTAGCCGTGTAGATATCTTGGTCAATAACGCAGGTATTACCCGCGACACCTTGCTTTTGCGTTTGAAGCCAGAAGATTGGCAAGCTGTCATAGACCTGAACCTAACTGGTGTTTTCTTATGTACACGCGCCGTCAGTAAAATCATGCTGAAGCAGCGATCGGGGCGGATTATCAACATTACCTCCGTTGCTGGGCAAATGGGCAACGCAGGTCAATCCAACTACAGCGCCGCCAAAGCAGGAGTAATCGGCTTCACCAAAAGTGTTGCCAAAGAACTAGCTTCTCGCGGCATCACCGTTAACGCCGTCGCCCCTGGCTTCATCGCCACCGATATGACCAGCAATCTGAACAACCCCGAAGATATTCTCAAATACATCCCACTCGGTCGCTTTGGTCAACCCGATGAAGTCGCCGGGATGGTGCGCTTCCTCGCCGCGGATCCCGCCGCCGCCTACGTCACCGGACAAGTTTTTAACGTCGATGGCGGCATGGTAATGGCTTAAAAGAATTTTTTGGTTCATGCCCGGTCCCCCGTGAAGACAATTGCTCTACTTGGGGACAGGCCGAGTAGAGCAAGTGGCGTGGCGGAAGCAATCTAAAAGACGCTCGTTCGCCCTTGGCGCTAGCATCTCCCAAAGGGGGAGGCTAGCGCCAAGGGAGATGACTCGCTAATGCAAATCTAAAATCCAAAATCGTTTGACTTCAGCTAACTTGGATATCAAACACCCCTAAAATGCCCTTCTAACAGTTACTTTGTCGTCGTTAACCACAATAGCATCAGCCCTACCATCGCCGGTAACATCGGCAAAGAATGTTCCCCGGCTTCCATAGTAGGGATTCTGCGTGAAGGACTCATTACCAGTAAAACTAAAACCGTTGGAGCGTCGGACAGTTATTTTGTCATCGTTAACCACAATCGCATCAGCCCTGCGATCCCTGGTAACATTCGCAAAGAATGTTCCTCGGCTTCCGTAGTAGGGATTCTGGGTCCAAGACTCATTACCAGTAAAACTAGAACCATCAGAGCGTCGGACAGTTACTTTGTCATCGTTAACCACAATGGCATCAGCCCTGCCATCCCCAGTAACATCAGCAAAGAATGTTCCTCGGCTCCCGTAGTAGGGATTCTGCGTCCAAGACTCATTACCAGTAAAACTAGAACCATCGGAGCGTCGGACAGTTACTTTGTCATCGTTAACCACAATGGCATCAGCCCTGCCATCACCGGTAACATCAGCGAAGAATATTCCCCGACTTCCATAGTAGGGATTCTGCGTCCAGGACTCGTTACCAGTAAAACTAAAGCCATTGGAGCGTCGGACAGTTACTTTGTCATCGTTAACCACAATGGCATCAGCCCTGCCATCCCCGGTAACATCGGCAAAGAATGTTCCCCGGCTTCCATAGTAGGGATTCTGCGTCCAGGACTCATTACCAGTAAAACTAGAGCCATTGGAACGTCGGACAGTTACTTTGTCGTCGTTAACCACAATGGCATCAGCCCTGCCATCGCCAGTAACATCAGTGAAGAATGTTCCCCGACTCCCGTAGTAGGGATTCTGTGTCCAGGACTCGTTAAGATTGAATTGCGCTTGCGCCGGACTTCCAAGTATTGACAACAGCAGAACAGCAGCAAACAGCACAACAGAAGTAATTAGCTTTACCCTTGGTTTTTTCATCGGCTATTTATAACTAGATAGGACTTATACCGTTTCTTTGTGAAGCTGCATATATATACTCCCCTGTAGTCCCCCTAAAGCATCGGGGGGACTGTTATGTGCATCTTCATACAGAAATGGTATTAAGCATGAATAAAAGTTAATTTTGAGACTTCAGTTCCAACTTCAGCTTGAGATTATTTAAGACAGATAACTTTCTAGCTAAAAATATAATTTTTATATAGCGCTTCTCCTTTGGATGCAATACACTTTGACCTCACTTCCATTCCTCTCTCCTAAAAGGAGAGAGGCTTTGAATCTTACTCCCCAAGGCTACAAGTGTTGGGGCTGTTCTTGTTAAGTCTGTATTGCACTCAACCCAGAAGTGCTATAGTTTCTAACTATTAAGTATTAGTCTTAATAATTACTTCAAGCCAATAACCTTTACCAACCATAGAATATAGTGCTAGTAGCTACTTCATACATAACTTCTTAAAAAATCTACATAATTAGGAACTTCCACAGAATAAAAAACTTCACCCACTGTTGGGATGGAGTTTTTGGGCATGGGGAATGGGGCAGTTGTACTGACTTGTACTGAGCGACGCGTTGCCCTGAGCTTTGCCGTTCGCGCAGCGTCTCGTAGAGAAGGTTCTCCTAGAGAAGGGTCGAAGTAGCGTTGTCGTTGGCGCAGCCTATCGTAGAGAAGTATAGGGTATGGGGAAGAAGTTACCTGTTTGGCCCATGCCCTATGCCTCAAGGGTTGGGGGGAGCAACCTTAACCACCCACTCAAGGGAATTGAGTTTCCCGCCGCTTTCAATAAAACAGGTAGATTTACTATGCTTTATAGTTTAATAAATGCTTTCCTTAAAATCAAATCACTATCTTTTGCCACAGTAGAGAATAAACGTAGGGCTAGCATTGCAATGCCTACCCTACAAGCAACTAAGGCTGCTGACGTATCCTTTGCCAGACAGTAAAGCCCAAAAGAATGATAATGCTACTAGCGGTAGCTGCCATCACAGCCAAACTCATACCTTGTATTCTCATCGCTAGCAAGTTGAAAACTAAGGTAATTGACCAAAGCGTAAACGCAGCATTGCGCTGGGAGAGTCCCCAAGCAAGTAAGCGGTGGTGCAGGTGGTCTTTGCCAGGAGTACTGAGAGGGTTATTTCCTGCTAGTAGCCGCCGCACAAATACTTGAGTGGTATCTAGCACTGGTAACAACAGAAATAAAACCGTAGGAATTAGCGCATAAACTGTGTTTTGTTGCAGTTTGCCTAAAATACTAGTTGCTGCCAGCACATAGCCGAAAAAGTATGCTCCGGCATCACCCATAATAATTCGTGACGGATGGAAGTTATGACGCAAAAAGCCCAGTGCAGCACCTGCCAAGGCTGCGAGTACCAAGATTGCTGCTGCACGATTGTTAAATTGGGCTGCAACGGCCAACAAACTCATGGCGGTAATAAAGCTGATTCCTCCTGCCAAGCCATCCATACCATCCATCAAGTTGATGGCGTTGGTAATCCCTACTACCCATAGTACTGTTAGCGACATGGACAAGAGCGAGTCGATGGGGGTGCCAAACATCACTTTGACGCTGATGCCATTAGCTACCAGCAACAGTGCGGTGACAATTTGCGTCCACAATCGAACAGAGGGCGGTAAGCCGAACTGATCATCAATAAAGCCTACAAGGACTAATATCGAACCCCCCAACAAAATAGTGAGAACCTGAGCCAAGACATTTTGGAGTTCGATCGGTCGCAAAAGGCTAGCTAATACCAACGCGGCAATCACACCCGCATAGATAGCCAGCCCCCCAGCATTGGGTAAAGGTTCTCGGTTGAGTCGCCGGGCGTTGGGTTGGTCAGCCCAACCTACCCGCAAGGCGAATTTCCGTACTGTCGGAATTAAACACCACGTTACAACCCAAGCCAAGAGGAACGTAAATACTACCGCCAACCAGCCAGTGCCGCGAGGGTCGGCAATACCGAGGGACTTAAGGGAGTTCTCTAGATTCATCTCCCAATTCAAGCATTACTGCCTGTATCTAATATGAGCATCACCTGTATATTAATCAATTTTTTTATTTCCATTTATAAATTGAGCGGCTGGGAAGATTAGCACTCTTGACGTGTGAGTGCTAAATTGTCTAATGAAAGCGCTGGAGAAATAAAACATGGCGAAAATTATTGCATTTAACGAGGAATCGCGGCGAGCTCTAGAAAGGGGTGTTAACGCCCTTGCCGATGCCGTAAAAATCACCTTGGGGCCTAAAGGTCGCAATGTCCTTTTAGAGAAAAAATTTGGCGCACCTCAAATTGTCAACGATGGTATCACTGTTGCCAAGGAAATTGAATTAGAAGATCCTCTGGAAAATACTGGTGCGAGACTCATCCAGGAAGTAGCTTCAAAAACTAAAGATGTCGCTGGGGATGGTACCACTACTGCCACAGTTTTAGCACAAGCCTTAATTCGGGAAGGTTTGAAGAACGTCGCGGCGGGTAGTAACCCAGTTAGCTTGAAGCGCGGGATCGACAAAACTATTGAGGCACTGGTAAAAGAAATTGCCAGGGTAGCCAAGCCAGTAGAAGGAAGTGCGATCGCTCAAGTTGCCACTGTCTCAGCTGGTAATGATGAAGAAGTTGGCCAAATGTTAGCCGAAGCAATGCAAAAAGTCACCAAAGATGGTGTAATTACCGTTGAAGAATCTAAATCCCTAACCACCGAACTAGAAGTAGTTGAGGGGATGCAGATTGACAGAGGCTATATTTCACCCTACTTTGTCACCAACAACGAGCGGCAAATAGTCGAATTTGAAAACGCCCGTATCCTGGTGACAGATAAAAAAATCAGCAGCATCCAAGATTTAGTACCGATTTTGGAAAAAGTCGCCCGTTCCGGTCAGCCCTTGCTAATTATCGCTGAAGATGTCGAAGGTGATGCTTTGGCAACTTTGGTAGTGAACAAAGCGCGGGGTGTATTGGCCGTGGCTGCAATCAAAGCGCCTGGGTTTGGCGATCGCCGCAAAGCTTTGTTAGAAGATATTGCGATTCTCACCGATGGACAGTTGATTTCTGAAGAAATTGGCTTAAGCTTGGATACTGCTGCTCTAGAAGCGCTGGGAACTGCCCGCAAAATCACCATTGACAAAGAAACCACGACAATTGTAGCTGGCAGTGTTACCAAGCCAGAGGTACAAAAACGGATTGCTCAAATTCGCAGACAGTTGGAAGAAACCGATTCTGACTACGATCAAGAAAAATTACAAGAACGCATCGCCAAGCTTGCTGGCGGTGTGGCAGTGATTAAAGTGGGTGCGGCAACCGAAACCGAACTCAAAGACCGCAAACTGCGGATTGAAGACGCGCTGAACGCTACTAAAGCCGCCGTAGAAGAAGGTATTGTTCCTGGTGGTGGCACAACCCTAATTCACTTAGCTAAGACGGTAGAAGCGATTAAAAACAGCCTACAAGATGAAGAGGAAAAGATTGGAGCTGATATTGTCGGACGAGCGCTAGAAGCTCCCCTGCGCCAAATAGCAGATAACGCCGGTGCTGAAGGTTCTGTGATCGTCTCTAAAGTCCGGGATAGCGACTTCAACATTGGCTACAACGCTGCTACCGGGGAATTTGAAGACTTGATCGCGGCTGGCATTATCGACCCTGCCAAAGTCGTGCGTTCAGCTTTGCAAAACGCCGGTTCCATTGCTGGTTTGGTCTTAACCACTGAAGCGATCGTTGTTGAAAAGCCGGAGAAGAGATCGGCTGCTCCTGCCCCTGATATGGGTGGCATGGGCGGCATGGGTGGCATGGGCGGCATGGGCGGCATGGGCGGCATGTTCTAACTTCTGCTTACCCAGATAAATATTTTTTAAGCAGTTTGTCTTGCTAAGGCAAACTGTTTTTTATACCATTGCCGATTCAGAGTCGATATAATAGAATCCCACATTTAGCATCCATCAAAAAATATTGCTCCAGGGTTGACGTTTCCGTGTTTCGTGCAGCCTGTAGCAACTTCCGCCTTCTCTGTAATAACTTCCGCCTTAAGGTTTCAGTGTTTCGCGCAGTCTGTAACAACTTCCGCCTTGTCTGTAATAACTTCTGCCTCAACGTTTCCGTGTTTCGCGCAGTCTGTAGCAACTTCCGCCTCGACGTTTCCGTGTTTCGCGCAGTCTGTAGCAACTTCCGCTTTCTCTGTAGAAACTTCCGCTTTCTCTGTAGCAACTTCTACTTTAACCTTACTAAGTCCTGAGTGAAAAAAGAAAGTAGGAACGGGTTCAATACTGCGTAGGTTTTGAATATTCGTAGGTTGGGTTGAGGCAATGCGTTACCTAAAAAACCCCGCAAAATGTTGGGTTCCCCTGCGGGAAGCAAGCTACGTTCCTCAACCCAACCTACTAAGTGAAAAAAGTGGGAGCGGGTTGACTCTAGAGATTTCTAACACATCCAAATTTTTTATAAACTAGAAATTACCGTCTTTGTATTAAATTTTGTAAAATTATGTGTAAATGGTTAGTTTTCGTTGGTCAATTATTTTTACCAATGACCAATGACCAATGACTAATAACTATTAGGTAATATTTAATGGCACGAAAACTGCGCCGCCTTCCCAAAATAGTAACTAGACCATATCAAGATGAGTTCTATCACCAACCAGGGACTATACCTGGAACCATTATTATTGATGCAGATGCTCCAGAACCGATAATTTTCTTGATTGACTATAACCAAACCAATTTTATCCGCGAAAAAATAGCAACCCCAGAGGAGTGTGTCCCATATCTGGAGATGGAATCTATTTCTTGGGTAGACGTACAAGGTCTAGGCAGTCAAGATATATTACAACGATTGGGTAACGTTTTTAAGTTACATCCTCTAGTTTTAGAAGATATAGTCAATGTACCGGAGCGTCCGAAAACAGAGGATTATGAAGACCAATTACTATTCATTAGCCGCATGGTAGTAGCAAAAGAAAGAACATGTGGTTTTTACAGCGAGCAAGTGAGTTTGATATTAGGGAAAAATTATTTACTGACAGTACAAGAAGAACCAGAGCATGATTGCTTTGAAGGGGTGCGATCGCGAATTGAAAAAAACAAAGGTACTATCCGTAAACAGGGAGCGGATTATTTAGCTTACGCTCTATTAGATGCGATTATTGATGGCTTTTTCCCTGTGCTGGAGCTTTATGGTGAGCGAATTGAAGAGTTAGAGGAAGAAGTAATAGTTAAACCTACTCCGCAAACACTACAAAATATTTATCAAATTAGGCGAGAATTACTGCAACTACGTCGTGCTATCTGGCCACAGCGAGATGCAATTAATGCCTTAATTCGAGATGGCAGTGATTTGATTAGTGAAGAAGTGCGAATCTACCTACGAGATTGTTATGACCATACGGTGCAAGTAATGGATATGGTGGAAACTTATCGAGAACTAGCATCTGGATTAATGGATGTGTACCTTTCGGCAGTGGGCAACAAAATGAATGAAATCATGAAAGTGCTAACGGTAGTTTCAACAATCTTTATTCCACTGACTTTTGTGGCAGGAATATATGGGATGAATTTCAATACTGAAAAATCGCCATATAATATGCCTGAATTGAATTGGTATTGGGGCTACCCAATGTGCTTGGCAGTAATGGCTGCGATCGCATTTGGTTTGCTATTCTTTTTTTGGCGGCGAGGCTGGCTGCAAAATTCTGTAACAATCAAACGCAATTAAAAATTGCCGATGAGCGATGAGTCGAATATACATTCATTAGCACTGGGAGTTGAGATTCTGAGTTATGAGGAGTAGCGATCAGAATTTAGTAGTTTTGACGATTTATATTATCGGTGTTTCCTATGTTTTTAACCGCATGGTTGAATCCATCGACGACCAAATTAAGTTTGAGTTTAAAAAAGGAATCGTTGACGAGCAACTCAAAGAACAAAATCTCGACGATAAAATTGGAATTTCCTTTAAACTCAAATCCTCATACCCAATTGACGATTTGAAAGATTTAGGAATTAGCATTGAAAATAAATCTGAAAATATTGCTGTATACGTTGATTGGGACAATAGCTCTTTAGTAGTTGAACATAGCAAGCAATCGCGCCGCGTGATTCGGAAATCACCAGATTTAACCCGCGACTTAGCAGTACCCCAAAGTCCTAGCCTGATTGCTCCCAAGAAAACACTTTCGGAAACGGTGACAGCAGAAGATGTTTTCGAGCGCGATCAAGTAGCTGGAACCTATTTAGCTAAAAAACCACTAATTGATATCAATGGGCTGCAAAAAGGGCAAAAAAATTTGTACAACGACTTTATTAACAGAAGAAAGGACTTAGACTTTTCGCTGCAACTGGTACTACGGATATCTGAGGTGCGTTTAGGTCTAGCCCCAGGTCGTGATTTTCCTGCCATTAGTATTATCAATTGTCCTTTCACAGTCAGGAAACTACCTTGGACTTACGCTCTACCTTGGAATAAAAAGAAGTAATACCATGTCAACATACTATGCCATCCAAGATTACACTGGATCTAAGGAGAGAGTAGGTGCAGGCAGTTGCAGATCAGTCATAGTCACTGGTTTGAGGAAAGTCCGGACTCCCGAAAGACCAAACTTGCTGGATAACGTCCAGTGCGAGCGATCGTGAGGATAGTGCCACAGAAAGATACCGCCAATTAGTCATTAGTCATTAGTCATTAGTCATTTGTAAAAAAACAAAGGATAAAGGACAAATGACAAAGGACAAATTTGGTAAGGGTGCAAAGGTGCGGTAAGAGCGCACCAGCAGTATCGAGAGGTGCTGGCTCGGTAAACCCCGGTTGGGAGCAAGGCGATAGGAACTATGGTTGGTCTTTTACCAGTTCCGCTCAACGAGAGCCGCTAGAGGCGTTTGGTAACAAGCGTCCCAGATAGATAACTGCCCTCGCAAGAGAACAGAACCCGGCTTACTACCTAGTCTTTCCCCTGTAATGGAGTATGAACCTTTCACGGTTTGTACTCTATTATTTTTGTAGGGATTTTGGACAATAAACCTAACGTGAGTTCGATGAACCTCTCCCTCCCAGCCTCCCTCTCCGAAACGGAAAGGGAGGAGCAACGAAAGAAAAATTAAGCTTTTTAGTCCCCTCTTTGCTTGCCTAACGGCAGGCTGACGCCAAGGTCGAGGGGCTGGGGGAGAGGTCAAACAAGATTTGTCGAACTCACGTTAAACCTATTGCGAAAATACTTGAACCGCCAGAGACTCAAGTCCCTGGCTAATAGCAAAAGTCCGTTGAACGGACTAAAACTACTGCCATTAGTCGGTTTAAACCGACTTGAGCTATTAGCCCGAAAATAAATTTTCGGGCGGGTTTTCGACTTTTGCTAGAGGTCTAATGGTTAATTGATAATTTAGAGCATTGCCAGTATCTCTAATGCTGTATCCAGATGCCATTTAACCCGATAGAGTCCAAACAGTTTCTCTTGACTATACCGTGCTGGATACTCTAGCTTCTTTCCCTCCATCGTCACTTTGAGCAATGCTGACTGCTCCGGTGTAGGAGTTCCCATAGCCTCTAGCGTTGCTTCTAGCGCTTGTACTTGAGAGAGCATAGGAGACTTCAATCCTTTATTCTCTAACACTTGTTTACAGGCTATAACAGGGAACGTCAGGAGTGCGTTAATGTAGGATGCCTTCTCAGCAGGGTTCCCTATTGCTTGAATGCCGTACTGTATCAGACATAAATCCCGTAATGCTCTCAAACTTTTAAGTTCTAATTCTGTGCGTGTAAACATAAAATAGAGTTACCTCTTATAAAAGTGGGAATCGGTGGTGAACTGTTTTCCAGACTGGTAACACCACCGATTTAAAAGTTTATCCTTTGATATATCAAAGGTTGAAGTGTTATTCGCATCTCTTAACAATGCCAAATCCTAAAGGGAACCCAGAAAATTTAAAACCAATTAAATCTGATAGAGAAGAACCATTAACCGAATATTTACATTTACGTGTCACCAAGGAAATGAAGGAAGAAGTGAAAGCTAAAGACGACCCTCCTGAGTTTTGCCGTCAAGCTATTCAAGAGAAGCTAGATAGAGACAAGTAGCGAAAAGTTGTTAAAGTAATAGTCCAAGAACTTTATATAAGAATAGATAGCTAGTTGTCTTCTCATACCCCCTTTCCCCTTATCATGCAATGCGCCTTGCTTATCCACGCCGTCAACGGCAACTCGAAAGTTTAGTCCAAAAATTAGGTTTGTCGCTAGAAGCACCTATAAAGTGGGAACTGCTGGATTTAGCGCTAACTCATCCCACTGTTTCTGAATCGGCAAATTATGAACAGCTGGAGTTTGTTGGCGATGCAGTGGTGCGGCTGGTGTCGGCTGTTGTGTTATGGGAAAATTATCCCGATTGTCCAGTAGGGGATTTTGCGGCAATTCGTTCGGTGTTGGTGAGCGATCGCATCCTCGCCCAATTAGCCAGAGTTTATGGTTTGGAGTTATACTTACTAGTCGCTGGTAGTGCAACTGCTGATAAAGTTGGTCTAGAGTCACGATTGGCAGATGCTTTTGAAGCAGTTCTAGGTGCGCTTTACTTAAGTACTCAAAATCTGGAACTGATCCGCTCTTGGCTAGATCCCCATTTCCAACAACTAACCACAGAAATTCGCCTCGATCCTGCCAGACTTAATTACAAAGCTGCTCTCCAAGAATGGACTCAGGCACAATTTAAAGTTTTACCAGAGTATCGGGTTGTGGAAATCACTCAACCGTACCGCAATCAAGAACGTTTCGTGGCTGAAGTATGGCTGCACGGAAACAAGCTCGGAGTTGGTAGGGGACGCTCGATCAAAACTGCTGAACAAGCCGCAGCTAAGGTAGCTTTTTTAGCAATTCCTAATCCGCAAAAACCCTGAACTCAAAAGATTACAAATAAACTGATAATTAGTTGGTTGTCATTAGTCATTTTTTATTTGACAAATGACAAATGACTAATGACTAATCATAAATAATTAATGACAAACCAAATTAAAATTGCTGTCATCGGAGTTGGGCGTTGGGGAGTGCATTTGCTGCGGAATTTCTTAGCACATCCCCAAGTAAATGTAGTTGCTGTAGTAGACCCCCATCCAGAACGATTAGCGGTGGTAAGACAGCAGTTTAACTTAGATGAAAATGTAGTATTAACAACCCAATGGCAGGATTTAAAGAAAGTGCCAGGGTTAATAGGGGTGGCGATCGCAACTCCGGCCACTACCCACTATGTTTTAATTAAAGACGCTCTCCAAAAGGGATACCATGTTTTGGCAGAAAAACCCCTAACTCTCAACCCAGTGGAATGTCGGGAACTTTGCCAGTTAGCAGAGCAGCATCATTTAATACTCATGGTTGACCAGACTTATTTATTTCACCCAGCAGTTGAGGCAGGAAAAACTGTAGTACAAGCGGGTAAATTAGGTGATTTGCGCTATGGTTACGCCACCCGTACCCATTTAGGGCCTGTCCGGCAAGATGTTGATGCACTGTGGGACTTAGCTATTCACGATATTGCGATCTTTAACGCTTGGCTAGGTCAAATTCCTGTGAAAGTACAAGCAACGGGTACGGTGTGGCTACAGGAGGATGGGAGTAGGGAGTGGGGAGTAGGGAGTAGGAAACTGACCCGCTCTCCATCTCTAACCCAAGGATTAGCTGACCTAGTATGGCTGACACTGACATATCCAGATGGCTTTCAAGCTTATATTCACCTGTGCTGGCTGAATCCTGATAAACAGCGACGGCTGGGGATTGTGGGCAGTCTTGGCAGCTTGATTTTTGATGAAATGTCACTATCATCACCTCTAACCCTAATGAGTGGGGAGTTTCAACAGGAGGGCAATCAATTTATTCCTGTCAATCAAAGGCAGATAGTGCTGGAATTAGAAACAGGCGAACCATTGCAACGGGTTTGCTCGTCGTTTGTTGTCTCTATTCTCAAAAATACTCCCTCGGAGGTTTCATCTGGCTGGGTAGGCACTGAGTTAGTAGAAATTCTTGCTGCTCTAACAGTATCTCTTGAGCAAGGCGGCAAACCTGTTTTTTTGAATGCTCGTTAAGAATCAAAAATAATAACTAATGACTCTTGAATATGGACTTTTGAGTGAACTAACTCTTCAAAGTCGCATTTGCACAAACTCCCCCTTTTGGAAGACTTACCAAGATAGTTTGCAATGGTGAAAGACGAATCTCGCAAGTCTCCTTACCAAGTACCAGCAAAGACTTGGGAAACTTATCGTTGTCTATCCCTGCTTTGACAGATTTGTTAATTCCTAAAGATGAACTTCCCCCAGACTCTTGTAGGCTAGGGTAGCGGCTTGCTTTTGCCGCCTCATTCTCAGAGGAAAATCCCAAATCCCTTACATTTTCTTCTTTCTTGGCAACAGGTAACAGGGAGATATCAATCAAAGGTATGGTAATCTTCAGTGTCGTACCTTGATGGAGTCCCGCACTCTCAAGAGTAATGCTGCCTCCCATGAGTTCGATTAAGTTTCGTGAAATTGCTAATCCCAGCCCGGTACCTTCAAACTGGCGCGTGGTTGTGCCATTCACCATCACAAAGGGGCGAAATAGTTTGTGCTGTTGAGTTGGATCAATGCCTATACCTGTATCTTTGACAGCGACTACCACCTGAGATTTACTATTACTATATTGAAGTTCTGTACTAATGGTGATGCTTCCTATATCCGTGAACTTAGTGGCATTGCCGATAACATTAATTAGTACCTGCTTCAGTTTTCCCGCGTCTGCCTTAATTGGTATCACTTGGGGATCTAACTCACACTTCAACTGCAAGCCCTTTTGTTGAACATTAACTGATTGTAAATTAATCACCTCTAACAATATTTGTCGGAGGTCAATAGGTGTGCTGACGACTGAAAGCTTACCTGCTTCGATTTTAGAAATGTCGAGTAAATCATTAATAATACCTAGCAAGTGAATCGTTGTTTCATCCGCACGTTTAAGAAACTCCATTTCTTCTTCCCGGTCATCACATAAGCCATCTTCAACCAGGCGAATACAGTTAATAATAATATTTAATGGGTTTCTCAATTCATGGGAAGTCGTAGCCAAAAACTGGCTTTTAATCTGGTTAGCAGTTTTTGCTTCTTTCCAAGCTATTTCCAGTTCTTCTGCTCCAACTTTGAGCCGTTCTACCATTTGGTCTAATGCTTGGGCTAGTTGATTGAATTCCCGGATTTGAAAATTGTGCGGAACTGGTTGTGCAGCGTGGTGAGAGTGAATATTGAGAGCGTAGTCTCGCAATTCTTCTACAGGACGTGCTAAGTAAGGAGCGAGATATAGGGATGCTAACAAACTTGCACCAATCAAACCAACTGTCAAAACGATCAGAATTAGTTTGATTTCTTGTAAACCAAAAAGCGCATTCTCGACACTAGTAACAGCTAAGACTATCCATTTTTCCTGCTGCTGTTGGCTGACTGGATTTGCAATAGCTGTATAGCCAGCTACTAATTCTTTCCCATCTGTAAAAGACAAATTTATCGAATCGTTTTGTCCCGCAATGGCATTTTTAATTATGCTCTGGAGTTGGGAAGCATTTGGATGCTGATTGATATTAGTTCCCACCCAGTCTGTGAATGGATGCGCCAAAATTGTGCCATCTTCAGCAATCACTACCATAGCCCCTGTGAGCGATCCCGGCGGATTTCTGGTTTGTTGGTACAATGCAGACTGAATACTTAAGCTGTAAACTAAATTTCTTCGGCTATTGGAGACTGGTGCAGATAAGACTAATCGCAGTTGATTTTCGGTGTTTCTTTTTCCAGTTATTCCTGCCTTTGGCGGAAAGATTGCTTTGACATCAATTCCGTCACTAGGCAAAGGTAATCTCAATTCTCCAATTGCTTGATCCCCACAACTACTGGCAATTATCTTCTGGTTGAGCAGATTCATTAATTGGACACACTCAATAGTGGCTGGAAGTTGTTGCTTTAACTGTGTGAGAATTTCTTGCTCTTGTATAGGCGAACCCGACGGAATCACCGTTGTTTTACTAACACTCAGCAAATTAGCTTTTAAGATACCGATCGCATCGACAATTCTCTCCCCTTTACTGATGGCGCTTTCGGTTAAATTTTGACGTGCAGTTACCAATATGCTAGAACGTGCCTTATTCAAGGCAACAATTTCGCCTACAAGTAAAACTGGAACGAACAGCAGCAATATTCTCGTTACTAAAATTCGACGAAAGGATGATTGACGGGAATTAGTCATCAAGTGTCTCACTTTGCATCTGCAAACTACAACAGCAAAGATATGCAATTAGACCAGCTAGATGAGACATTTTATTAAAATATCACAACTTTATTTTCAATGTTTCAAAATAACAAATTGCTATAATTCAAAAAGAAACATGGTATACCAAAAGTCATATATGCTAGATGGAAAAGCGATTTGTGTTGCATACGAATACAGGGGTGAAATTTGGAAAGATTAGCTTGCAGGCATCGATTTTTTTAATAATCTACACACTAGCAAATAAAATAATAAAACTATCAAACCAATTTAATGTTCCCACATCGTCCTCATACTACAGTTGTTTTAGCAATGAGTGTAGATGGCAAGATAGCAGATTTTAGGCGATCGCCTGCTCGGTTTGGCTCAAGGGTTGATAAAGCACACTTAGAAAAACAAATCGCTGCTGCTGATGCCGTTTTATTCGGTGCTCGTACTCTGGCCGCTTACGGAACAACACTTACCGTAACAGATCCAACTCTCGTGCGACATCGGGCGGAAGGAGGGAAGTCTCTGCAACCAGTTCATATAGTGACTACACACTCTGCAAACCTCAATCCGGAAATTAAGTTTTTTAAGCAACCAGTTAGACGCTGGTTACTCACGACAACACAAGGAGCATTTTCCTGGAAAGGACGCTCAGAATTTCAGCAAATTCTGGTTTTTGAAACACCAAGGCGAGAAATTGACATTCCCGCAGCTTTGAAACATCTAGCCACTCTACATATAACACGCTTGGTAGTCTTGGGTGGAGGTGAATTAGTCGCTTCCTTGCTGGGATTAGATTTAATCGATGAATTATGGCTGACTGTCTGTCCGCTGATTTTAGGTGGTAATACCGCACCCACACCCGTAGAAGGGAAAGGATTTTTATCAGATTTAGCCCCCAAGTTGCAACTTTTAGAAGTTCATACAGTTGAGCAAGAAGTGTTTTTGCACTATCGACTGCAACGACCAGCAGATTAGATTACGCTAAGTTAAGTTATGGGGCATTGGTCATGGTTATTTTCCTTGTCCTGTTATCCCCTTATCTCCCTCAGTCTTTTTCTTCAATTTTGAATTTTGAATTGATTTCTCCCTACTCTCCTAAAAAGTGGAACAACTTAAGCCTCGCTATTCTGTCCTTTGGACGAACAAAATCGCTGAAGTACCCCAAAATGCCTGGAATGCTTTGGCAATGCCACTCAAAACACCGTTTTTAGAATGGGAGTGGCTGAACAATCTCGAAACCTCCCAGAGTGTTACGGCTAAAACTGGTTGGTTGCCAAATCACTTGACATTGTGGCGAGATCGAACGCTGGTTGCTGCTGCGCCACTTTATCTCAAAGGACATAGTTCTGGTGAATTTGTTTTTGATCACCAATGGGCAGAGTTAGCCGATCGCATCGGAGTTCAATATTACCCAAAATTGCTGGGAATGACACCATTTACTCCTGCTGAAGGCTATCGGTTTTTAATCGCCCCAGGAGAAGATGAAGATGAAATCACAGCCATGATGCTGCATGAAATTGACACTTTTTGCTCCAAAAATCGGATTTCTGGGTGTCATTTTCTCTACGTCGATCCCCAATGGCGTCCGATGCTGGAACGGCATGGCTTTACAACTTGGCTGCACCACAGCTATATCTGGGAAAATGCTGGCTTTAAAACTTTTGATGATTACTTGAAAGTGTTTAACGCCAATCAGCGCCGCAATATCAAGCGGGAACGCAAAGCTGTGGAGAAAGCAGGTTTACGATTGCAACCGCTAAGTGGTGATCAAATTCCTCAGTCTTTGTTTCCTTTGATGCACCAGTTCTATGCAGACACCTGTGATAAGTTTGGCTGGTGGGGTAGCAAGTATCTTACACGGCGGTTTTTTGAGCAGCTACACACCGATTATCGCCATCGAGTCTTGTTTGTTGCTGCATATAGCGAGGAAGATAACTCTCATCCTTTAGGAATGTCCTTTTGTTTGTTTAAAGATGACAAACTCTATGGACGCTATTGGGGGAGTTTTCAAGAAATAGATTGCTTACATTTTGATGCTTGCTATTATGCGCCAATTGAGTGGGCGATCGCTAACGGCATCCAAATTTTTGACCCTGGCGCAGGCGGGCGTCACAAAAAACGCCGTGGTTTCCCCGCGATGCCCAATCACAGTTTGCACCGATTTTACAATAATCGTTTAGGACAAATTTTACGCCCCTATATTAAGGAAGTGAATCAACTCGAACAGCAGGAGATTGAGGCAATTAATGCAGAGTTGCCATTTAGTGAGAAAAATGATTGAGGAAAAGGAACTACTTTCGTAACATCACTGCGTAAGTCCTAATAAGTTCAGGAAAATATTTATGGATCGTGTGAATCGTGATGAATTGATTAGAAGATATGCTGCTGGGGAAAGAAACTTTTCTGGAGTCAAATTGGACGGGGATTTGTCGGGGATTGACCTGAGTGGTGCTGACTTTACTGGGAATAAGATGGACGAGTTCTATTTTGAGCGTGCCATCTTGAAGCGTGCCAGTTTCGTCAATACCCAATTGGCTCAATCCTGTTTGGATGGTGCCGATTTGACCGAAGCCGATCTCAGAGGTGCTAGATTGTCTTACGCGAACCTCAGAGTTACTAACTTGACCAACGCTGACCTTAGAGGTGCGAGATTTTCCAACACTAGGTTCGATAGAGCTAATCTTACCAGGGCTAATTTGAGTGGAACTGATTTGGGGGGATGTATTCTATGCGAAGCTAATTTGACTGGAGCCAATTTGGGAGGATCTAGTCTGCATCGCATTACTTTTCGTAACACCATCATGCCAGATGGCACTATTCAGAATAGTTGAGTCTAATTCTCTGATTTGCTTTTAAGTAAAAGGAATCAAAAATATCTGAAAGATATCAATAAGAGTAAGGAACATAGGAATTACACTTGATGTAGAGTGTAAAAATCCTCAAGAAAGAAAATTTCTTTTTATAATGCTTATGGATTTAATAGTTGAAGATTTAGCCGCAATTGATGATAAACTTTCCCAGCGTCATATTGACCTTGATCCCGGTGGATATTTCATTATTTACTTAGATCGAGACGCAAGGTTAATTTATGCCAAGCATTTTACAAATGTGATTGACGATCGCGGTTTAGCTATCGATCCAGAAACCGGAAAGGTAATTCCGGCGCGAAAAAAGGTAGAACGAACTCACACAACAGTTTTTAGCGCGAGGACGGCGAAAGAACTTTGCGTGAAGATTTTTGAAGAAACTCAGCCTCCTCCAATAACTCTATTAGATCATGCAGCTTATTTGGGTCGAGAATTTGTCCGGGCTGAGGTGGCTTTACTCACGGGGGAAGAGTATGTTCAAGATTAAAGTTAAAAATGAGGAGTTAGAAGCTAAGAGTTAGAAATTCATAACTCCTAACTCCTAACTCCTAACTATGACATTACCCATTAGATGATGGCTGATTTATCTGATAGATATAGTAAGTCGCCATTGGGATAACGGTGGCGGCAATTAACAATCCTACTACCCAAGCCGTGGCGTTACCTTGGTTAGTTTCTTCTGCTTTCTTGAAAGT
The DNA here is from genome assembly GCF_054880495.1 of Nostoc sp. Classification (NCBI taxonomy): domain Bacteria; kingdom Bacillati; phylum Cyanobacteriota; class Cyanophyceae; order Nostocales; family Nostocaceae; genus Nostoc; species Nostoc sp. Next base: position 5,172 of record NZ_JBTYKD010000018.1, on the reverse strand, counting down.
GCCTCCTACCTGTACATTGTCAATTATTTTGGGTGGTCCTGGATCGGCTTTGCCAGAGAGGACGGCGACAAAGCGATCGCTTGCATCTAAAAATGCCTGATTGTATTTGTTACCATTGCGTAACGGTACACTGACTGTTTCAGTAGCTACACTCTCGGCAATAGCGTCAGTGAGTAAAGGCTTGACTTGCTCCCCAGTAATAATCGCAGTACCATTGGTAACTGTATCAATAACTAATAAGGTTTGATTAGCTTGGGCTGCTTTTGTGGGAAACCATTTTTTAAACAGTTCTTTGGTGAAGCTTTGCGGTGTTTCCCCGTAGTCGAGGCGGCGAACAGTCACAATTCTGACTTCCTTATCTGTTTGCTTTGCCAAATCCTCGAAAGCGCTGCTAATCTTACCTTCATTCAGACGGCTGATGACTTCAGCTTGATCTAAAACCCAGGTGTCATTGCCTGCTTTGAGGTTGGGCATTTGATACACACCTGTAGCTAAAGCGGGTGCGGCAAACAGCGAAGCTGCTAAAATAACCGTCACCAAAGGTAAAATTAGCCGAATGAGGTGTTTTTGACTGCTAAATACTTGTTTGAGGAGCTGTTTCATCGTATAAACCCTAAGACAGACTTGCACCAAAAATACTACAGAACTACTGTAAAAATCACCTCGTTCTCGGTTTTCTCCACTATGAAGTTTCTGCTACTGCCAATCTGCAAGTAGCTTTTCCTGCTGTACCCATTGATGCGTGATATCTGCATTTTTATGATATTTTAGCTAAATCTATATCAATATAATATATAGATGACCATAATTTTAACTAACGACGACGGCATTGATGCTCCCGGTATCCGAGCGCTGCTCAAAGCTGTAAACGGGAAAAATGCTATTATTACTGCTCCTGTCAATCCTCACTCTGGCTGTGGACATCAAGTTACTACCACTCGTGCGATCAATCTCCAGCGACGTTCTCAGACTGAGTATGCGATCGCAGGTACTCCCGCCGATTGCGTGAGAATTGCAATAACACAAATCAGCGCAGATGTCAAATTTGTACTTTCAGGTATCAACGCTGGAGGCAACTTGGGAGTCGATGTCTATATTTCTGGCACAGTGGCTGCCGTGCGGGAAGCTGCAATGCACGGTATTCCTGGAGTTGCCATTTCCCACTATCGCAAAGCCAAGCAGAATTTTGACTGGGATTTGGCCGCCAAATTCACAGCTGAAGTTTTAGCAGACTTACTCAAGCGTCCCCTAGAACCGGGAAGCTTCTGGAATGTGAATCTGCCGCATTTGCAACCAGGAGAATCACATCCTGAAATGGTGTTTTGCCAACCCTGTACTAAACCTTTGCCCGTGAACTATCGAATTGAAGGCGATAATTTCTATTATGTAGGGGAATATGGCAAACGCGATCGCACTCCTGGTAGCGATGTGGATGCATGTTTTTCCGGCAATATCGCGGTAACTCAGTTAAAGGTTTAACCGAGTAATTAGTAATTCATAATTAAAGAATGGGTACGTAATTATGAATTATTTTGATATTCAGTTAACAATGATAATTGAATCCAAAATCTAAAATTGCTACTAGTCATCTAATGCTTGAATTACAGACATAAACCGATCTAAAGTTTGTGTCAGTTGGTTGAGTTTTTGCAGTGAATCATGCTGAGATTCAGCAATAGTTTGTACCGTATCACACAACGCAACAATTTGATAGGCTTGCTGTTGCACCTGCTGTCCCTGTGCTTCGACTTGGATGCTGAGAGTGTCCAATCTTTCTGCAAGACGTTCAATTGTCTCAGTTGTAGAGAGTACTGCTTCCCCAATTTGTTCAACAATAGATTCTAAGCGATTTATTTTTACTTCGACTCCTGCTGAAATCATTTCTTTACATCCTAATTTTGAGAGAGCATCTTAGTAAAATTCCTAACACCAATTGAAATAATTAATCTCAGTAAAAACATTAGATAACACTGTCATTATAATAATATGTGTGATTTTGTTATTTGATGCTTCTACTTAATGTTGTGTTGAGCTACTTATATAGCAGTCTATGGATGCAACAGATGGTAGGGGCAATCTATGAATTGCCCCTACGAGTGGTACGCAAGTTCGCCCAAGTCGGGAGACTCGCCCACGCGACTGGCTCCTGTATCCCATACAATTGGGAACCGCTATAGGTAATTAATTGATTGCAATTTTTAATCAAGATTATTCACCAGATATTACATATCTAAAACGATTCGTCACCCCTCCTAAGATATAGTTAAGGAAAATTAGGTTCAATTTATCCAAAGTTGTATTTCCTAAAAACTTAACCAAAATTAAGTAAATGTATAGTTAAAATTGATACTTTTAATTAAGCTAAGTTTCTAGTCTAATTAAGTCCCAGTAATTATATCCTTGTTGCTTAACATTTGGCTCGACAACTCACTAAACACCACCAATAAACATTTCCCTAAGTGTGATTTGTCCTAACTAGGAATTGCAATTTACCTCTTACACTTCAGTACAGCCTAAATTTAAGCGTTACTTGAACATTCGGGAGAACTTGCAGCACTATTTATCTTATGGCTATTGTTTGCGGCGATCGCGATCGCAATTTTTAAGGTTTTCAAATCTGGTAAAATTTCAGTAGAGCTGAACACTAATTTTCAAAAAAGCAGAAAAGTATGCGGTTTGTCAAAATTGTTCCAAGCAGATATCGATGTGCAAATTTCCATCCCACAACTCATTGACTAATATCATCTAGATAATTCAACTTTTGTAAACTTTCAGCATAAAAGTTTAACTAAAGCAATAGGATATGTAAAGGAAAAATTTCAACCATTGAACAATCAAATTTTAATTAAGGAAAAATTACAAGCCAAGCTTGAGAAGATTCAAACCAAGAGCGATGGCTCTCCCGTTATTGATTTGCAGTTAGACAAAACCTTAGCCGAAGAAATTGAACAATTGACGACTGAACTGGAGAGTGTCAATCCTAATCTCTATCCTCTTCTTTACGCTACTTCTTTGCTGGAGGGGGCTTGGCAACTGCAATATTCCACTGCCAGAGAAATCCGTTCTTTAGTTTCTCTCCCATTGGGATTAAAGCTAGGTAAAGTTTATCAAGTGATTAATGTTGCAAATAAATTGTTTTTTAATCTAGCTAAAGTTAAACATTCTTTGGGGTTAGTATCGGGATATGTGAAAGTGACAGCTAGCTTTGAGCCAGCCAAAGAAGATTTAGAGCCTCTACTGCACAAACGCATCAACGTTTATTTTGACAAACGCTACCTATCAATTGAGAAGATTTTTGGCATTAATACTCCCCAACTCAACCCATTTAAGATTGTACCAGCGAATAATCCTACTAGCCGAACTGCCACACTAGACATTACTTACTTAGATGAAACCTTAAGAATTGGACGTGGAGGAGATGGAAGTTTATTTATTCTTAGTAAATCCAATGATTTACCTGACTTTACCTCCTCAATTTGAAATTTAACGCGCCACGGAATGAATATGGCTCTCTCAATAATGCATCTTTTTACCAAGGTAAAACCAGGTTCTATGATGGTAGAGCTTAAAACATTAAATTTAAAGGTAGGTTATGGTATAGAAGGAGATATTAATGCCGATTCTATAAGTCCAAGGCAAGTTTTAATTGTTAGGCATGAAGATATTTTAAACTTATCAATTAAACCAGGAGAATTGCGAGAAAATATTGTGGTAACAGGTATAGAATTTGATAATTTTATCCCTGGCTCTCTGATAACCTTTGAAAGTGGTGCCGAAATTCGTCTAACTTTCCACTGCGAACCGTGTAAGCGAATAGCCCACTTGGTAAAATCATTAAAGAGCATCCAAGGTAAAAGAGGAATTTTAGGCGTAGTTATTAAATCAGGTAAAATCCAGGTTGGTAGTAATTTTCAGGTTCAAGCTCATAAATTTTCAGTATTATCTGAAAATCCATATCAACGATTCCTAAATTTTATGAGTAAAATCCCAAGTGGGAAAGTAGTTACATATAAACAGATAATCAAAGGCATGGGAGTAGATAATAGCTATCTAAGAGCTATTCCTACATACCTGAAAAAAACCTCGGCTGCTGATTATCCGCTACATAGAATATTAGACTCTAAAGGTTATTTGATAACTTATGTGAACCAACAAAAAGATAAGTTGGAAGTTGAAGGAGTTAAAGTTTTATCTGAAACAAATTTAGTGAGCAACTTAAACAAAAATTTTGTAGATATTAAAGATTATTTATGGGAAGATAACACTATATATTTAAAATAGATATTAATCATGTAATTTTCATAGATATTTGCAATATTATCTTGTATTTTAGAAGGAAAAATACTTCGTATGATCAAGATAATCACTAACTTTTTATTTGTTTAGATGTAGCTTCCATAAAGTCGATAAAAACTTTTATGAGCTTATGGATTCCCTCACTACCTCCGGCAATTAAACCTCCTGTCAGGAATGCATCTAAACAACGGAAAATAACTACTTGTATGGGATTATCTAAATCAATAACTAGAAGTGGCTCGATTGAGCGAATGCCTATTGCGCTAATTAAAAGACCAAATAAAAGGGATGTCCATAGAGCAATTGTTCGTGTATCAGATTTATAGGCTGTTCTTTGGCGCTCTTTTTCATTTATATTATCAGTTTGTGGCTTGAAGAGTTTTAATGAGTCTTGTTGATTTTGTGCAAAATTTTGGATAATTTGCTGTTCTAAACTCATTCCTTCAGGCGGGAGTCCACTGACTTGATTTGATTCCAAAGAAGCAAACTGTTTATTTTGGGTTTCCATAAGTTTTATCTGATCAGATATGAGAGCCTTTTCTTGCTGAATACTAATATCTAATTGCTCGATAAATGGACCTCGCCAAGTAGTTATAAAAACTTCTAAAGAACGCTCTAACAACAAAGATATAAATAAAAGTAATGTGAGTAGCTGGATAATATCATTAACCCCAAATGGTTTTAAAACGAATGGTTTAGATGATAACCAAGTTGACAAAGTTACTACTAGAAAACTAATAATGATTAACAGAATAAATAGAGGGGATTCTGGAGAAAGCTTTCGCAACGTATCTATACTCCTGTTTTGCGTCACAATATCTAACACAGCCTGAAGGTGAAAACTACACCTGCTGAGTAACTTAACAACGTTAATTT